>JBILGQ010000079.1:0-5636 GCA_044350955.1 Candidatus Marinamargulisbacteria bacterium
TCTTTAAATAAAATTTTAGAGCACCTGAAAAAAACCTATTGCGGACCAATTGGCGCTGAATTTATGTATTGTAAAAACGAAAAATTACGCCAATGGCTATACGACGAAATGGAAAGCTGTGGCAACAGGCCTGATGTCTCTACAGAAGATGCATTAAGAATGCTTCATAAATTGGGTAATGCGGTTAATTTTGAAAATTTTTTACAAACTAAATTTGTCGGAAAAAAACGTTTTTCTTTAGAAGGTCTTGAAGTTCTTATTCCAGCTTTAGATCAATTGTTAGATACAGCTTCAGGTCTAGGGGTCGACGAATTTGTGCTGGGGATGGCGCACAGGGGTCGTTTAAACGTATTAGTAAATGTGTTCGAAAAGTCTTATGAAGATGTGTTTTCAGAGTTCGAAGAAAATGTATTGAACGATTTTTTAAGTACGGGTGGAGACGTTAAGTATCATTTAGGCCGATCAGCAGATGTCATTACAAGAAATGGTAAAAAAGTACACTTAAGTTTAGTGCCAAATCCGTCGCATTTAGAAACAGTAGGTCCCGTATTGCAAGGAATGGCCTATGCCAAAGCCGAGCGTTATAACAATGATACCGAGCGTATTGTACCAATTGTTATTCATGGTGATGCGGCTATTTCGGGACAAGGTGTGAACTATGAAACGGCCAATTTTTCAAAATTAGACGGATACGACAATGGTGGTACTATTCATATTGTCACCAATAACCAAGTAGGATTTACCACTAATTACAAAGAAAGTCGTTCAAGCGTTTATTGCACTGATTTGGCAAAAGTAACCGAATCTCCTGTTTTTCATGTCAATGCGGACGATCCGATTGCTGTAGTACATGCCATACAAATGGCTGTTAAAATACGTCAGAAATTCAAGCAAGATGTTTATGTTGATATTCTTGGATACAGAAAATATGGTCATAACGAAGGAGATGAGCCTCGTTTTACCCAGCCTTTACTTTATAAAGTGATAGGGGAACATAAAAATGTATACGAGTTATTCTTAGAAAAATTAGTTGCGATTCAGGCTATTACAAAACAAAATGCAGATGATTATGCGATGGCGTTTAAAGCGCAATTGCAGGAGCAGTTAGACAAGGCGCGAGCAAAAGCAGTCGAACGTGAGAGCGACATGTTTAAAGCCCAGTGGAAAGGATTTCGATTATCGAAACCGACAGATTTCGAACAATCTATCGAGACAGGTGTTAATCTGAAAGATTTAGATGCTGTTGCAAAAGCACTAATTACAGTGCCAGAGAGCTTTAATTTATTTAATAAGTCTAAAAAATTATTAGAAGCTAGAGAGGCTCAGTATTTTGAAGAAAAGTCGCTTGATTGGGGAATGGCTGAAATGCTTGCCTACGGGTCTTTGTTGCAAGAGGGATACAAAGTAAGACTTTCTGGACAGGATTCACAACGCGGAACATTTTCACATCGTCATGCGGTTATTAAAGATGTAAAAACTGAAGACCTCTATGTTCCTTTAAATAATATGTCTTCCAGTCAAAAAAAGCTTTCTGTATATAATTCATCACTTTCAGAATATGCTGTGTTGGCTTTTGACTATGGGTATTCTTTGGCTAATCCAAATTCTTTAACGATTTGGGAGGCCCAGTTTGGAGATTTTTCGAACGGTGCTCAAATTGTTATCGATCAATATATTTCTGCGTCGGAATCAAAATGGCAACGTATGTCAGGTTTAGTGATGTATTTGCCTCATGGTTACGAAGGGCAGGGACCAGAGCATTCATCCGCCAGGTTTGAGCGTTATTTGCAATTATGCGCTGAAAATAACATGTATGTATGCAACGTTACTAGTCCAGCGAATTTTTTTCATTTGTTACGTAGACAAGTGCATAACGACTTTAGAAAGCCTTTGGTTATTATGACTCCCAAAAGCTTGCTCAGGCATCCTAAAGTAAAATCACCTGTGTCTGAATGTATAACAGGGCGTTTTCAAGAAGTTTTAGACGAAAATAATCCGGTGGCTAAAGGCGTTACAAAAGTATTGTTATGCACTGGTAAGGTGTATTATGACTTGCTTGAGGCTTTGCCAGAGACCAATAAACATATCGCGATTATTCGCCTTGAGCAACTTTATCCTTGTCCAAAGAAGCAAATGGAAGCTCTTAGAAAAAAATATTCTAAAGCAACAAAGTGGATATGGGTGCAAGAAGAACCGCAAAATATGGGGGCCTGGGGATTCATGCTAATGCAGTATCGGGAATGGAATTTAGACGTCATAGCTAGAACAGCATCGGCATCACCGGCTACTGGTAGTAATAAAATACATAATAAAACTCAAATTGAATTAGTTGAAAAAGCGATAAACGCATAAAAAGGAGTACATAAAATGGCAAAAGATATAATTATTCCAGCGGCGGGAGAGTCAGTCACTGAAGCAGATATTTTACAATGGCACAAAAAAAGTGGTGATTACGTCGAGAGAGATGAGCCTTTGTTAGAGCTTGAAACAGACAAAGCTTCTATGGATTTAGCTGCAGAAACTTCTGGGATATTAATTATTAATGTTGAGGAAGGAACTGTTAAAGTTGGGCAAATTGTGGGGCGTATCGAAGAAGGTGGCGCTGTAAAATCTGAGCCAAAAGCACAGAGTCAAAAAACAGACATTAAATCTGAAATTAAGATTGAAGTGCAGAAACATAGCCCATCATCAGATGAAAGTTCATCGCATTACGCAGCAGGGCATCCGTCACCAGCCGCTAAAAAAATTTTAGAAGAAAAAAATATTCATTCGTCTGATGTTAAAGGGTCTGGAAAAGAGGGGCGTATTACAAAAGAAGATGCGCTTCAGGCAAAAGTTATATCTAAAAGTACGGCTGTTGCTGCTATTGATACGTCTGTTAAAACGGAAACAGGTAAAAGACAAACAAGACGGGAACCCTTAAGCCGATTAAGAAAAACATTGATGAATCGTTTGGTAGAATCACAGCAAGTTACGGCTTCTTTGACTACATTTAACGAAGTTGATATGTCGGCTGTTATGAATTTAAGAAAAGAGTATAAAGATAAATTTCAAGAAAGATACGGTATTGGATTAGGCTTCATGTCATTTTTTGCAAAAGCAGCTACAGTTGCTTTACAAAAACAGCCTTTGGTGAATGCTATGATCGATGGAACTGATATTGTTTTTAATGATTTTTATGATATTGGTGTTGCGGTTTCAACCCCTAAAGGATTAATTGTGCCGGTAATTAGAAATACCGATCAGCTTGGATTTCATGACATCGAAATGGCTATTCGTGATTATGCTTTGCGAGGCCGTGATGGAAAAGTAACTATGGATGAAATGACAGGTGGAACATTTACTATTACTAACGGAGGTACTTTTGGATCGATGTTATCTACACCGATTCTGAATAGACCACAGAGTGCTATTTTAGGTATGCATAATATTGTGCAGCGACCAGTTGCTGTAAATGGTAATGTTGAAATTAGACCGATAATGTATCTGGCTTTAACCTATGATCATAGAATTATTGATGGTTCAGATGCCGTAAGATTTTTAGTAACTATTAAAGAATTAATTGAAGATCCGCGTCGTTTATTATTAGGTTTATAAAGAGAGGAAAGCTATGCCCAAACAATTTGATGTAGTCGTTATTGGTGCTGGTCCGGGGGGATATGTAGCGGCGATTAGGGCTGCGCAGTGTGGGCTTACTGTTGCTATTGTTGAAAAACAAGCCACATTAGGTGGAACCTGTTTAAACTGGGGTTGTATTCCGTCGAAAGCGTTGCTTGATTCTACAGAACATTATCATCAAGCACAGCATAGTTTTGCGATTCATGGCATAAAGATTGCCGGTAAAATTACCGCTGATATTACGCAAATGATGGCTCGCAAAGATGAAGTCGTTAAAAGTACCACACAGGGAATAGAGTATTTAATGAGTAAAAATAAAATTACTGTGTTTAATGGAGAGGGCGCTTTTTTAGATACCACGACACTAGAAATTTCTAATGGTAAAAAATCACAAATTATTTCGGCCAAAAATTTTATTATCGCTACGGGGTCTTCTGTTACTCCGTTGCCAACGGTACCTGTTGATGGGGAGCGTATTATTACGTCTAACGAAGCTATCAGCTTGCGTGAAATCCCTAAGCACCTTGTGGTAATTGGCGGGGGTGTTATTGGGGTTGAACTTGGATCAGTGTACGCCAGATTAGGATCGAAAGTGACAATCGTAGAATATTCAGAGCGATTAATTCCCACTATGGATAAAGACTTAGGAGTAACTTTGGCTAAATCTCTTAAGAAACAATTAAACATAGATTTTCACTTTAAAACGAAAGTGACTGGGGCAACTAGAAAAGCTAAGAAAGTGACTGTAACAGCCGAAAATGACAAAGGAGAAACATTGTCTTTAGAGGCTGATTATGTACTAGTGGCCATTGGTAGAAAGCCCAATACTACCGGTTTGGGTTTAGATAAAATTTCTATTACTACAGATGAAAGAGGCCGAATTCCGGTTAATAATTTATTTCAAACAAAACACGCGACTATTTATGCTATTGGGGACGTAATTCAAGGTCCAATGTTAGCACATAAAGCTTCTGAAGAAGGGGTTGCTTGTGCTGAAAATATAGCAGGTAAAAAAGGTCATTTAAATTATGATGCTATCCCTGGTGTTGTTTATACATGGCCAGAAGTTGCGGCTGTAGGTAAGACAGAAGAGGAACTTAAAAAAGCTGGCATTGCTTATAAAGTTGGAAAATTCCCATTTAAAGCATCAGGCCGTGCTAGGGCTGCTGAAGAATCAGAGGGCTTTGTAAAAGTATTGGCTGCACAGGAAACTGACGAAATTTTAGGGGTTCATATGATTGGTCCACGCGTGGCTGATATGATTGCGGAAGCGTCGTTGGCTATTGAATACCGTGCATCGGCTGAAGATATAGGAATGATGGTGCATCCGCATCCTACTTTTACGGAAGCTTTTAAAGAAGCGGCTTTAGATGCTTGCGATAAGCGTCCGATTCATATTTAAAGCGCTTGTTTGTAGTTCTTTCGCAAACGTGGGTATTAGATACGGTTGAAGCCATATTAGGGCAGGATTTAACGGGATTATGCTTGCAACGTAATTCGTATATAAACCGTGTTTTTGAATGTGAAGTAAAACAAACTAAAGAACGCTTTATTGTTAAATTTTATCGACCAGATCGTTGGACAAAAGAACAGATTTTAGAAGAACATAAGTTTGTAACACGCTTAGCTAAACAGGGTATTTTAGTTATTCCACCACTAAAATTACAGGGTTCTACTTTGTTTGAAGCTGAAGGAGTTTATCTGGCACTTTACCCTAAAAAAGGTGGTAGAATTTTAGATGAATTTTCGAAAGAGCAGTATCAGGAATTGGGTCGATTATTGGCAAGGGTTCATCGTGTTGGAGCTACGATACCTGTTAAGCATCGGTTGATATGGTCGCCTAAACGCGTATGTAGGCAACAGCTTGCCAGTATTTTAGGATCTTCCTACCTAAGTACAGAGTATCAGGCTGCTTTTCAGAAAACGGCTGATCGGGTCATTCAAAAAATCGAACCTTTGTTTAGTGAAAATCAGTTTCAGTTCATTCATGGTGATTTGCATTTTTCTAATCTTATACA
>JBILGQ010000080.1:0-5561 GCA_044350955.1 Candidatus Marinamargulisbacteria bacterium
TATCATAATGCTTCTTTCGTGCATCTTCATATGGCGGCGATGTTACAATAAGATTAAAATGTCCATCAGGAAATTGTTTCAAAACCTCCCTGAATCCCCAAAATAAATATCAGATCTACTCATTTATTTTTTCTTCACCTGCTTCTTGATATTTGTTGTATTATTAGCTGCGACTATAATCAACTTTTGTGGAATATCAATCTCTACTTCATCCTGCTCTTCTCCTGCAATCAAGACGCTCAGCACCACTTTGATAATTTCTTCATAAGTATAGTTAGCAAAGAAAGGCCAGAAAAAATCAGACTGCCAAACTTCTGTATTTACTGAATATGGCGATCCTGTCTTTTGCTCACAATTAATATTTCGCTGGCCTTTCTCCATAGCAATACCAAAAACGCATAAATAAGTACCAAAGCGGTTTTTATCGCTCTTTGCAACATCCTCTAATGCTCGTATAGCTTTAGGCCAATCCTGTCCCCCCATAGTATTTGTTCTGTTTTTTACAGACACATAAATACTTAACTCTTCATTGGTTTTTGTAATTGCTATTGTAACGTTAAAATCTGCTTCCTGTGAGTTAATATCCGAAACCGATATAAACCGCTTAGAAGCATTAGCCGCACTCTTGGCAATGTATTTATAACGCCACCCCGAGTTCATACGCTGTTTTTGCAGTAACCTTATAATGTCTATTCATACAAGAATGAGCAGTTGAGGCAGGATCACCACAATACTTTAAGAAGTAATTGAATAACTCCTTACCTGCCTTGACGCAAATCTCATCAATAGCCTCTGGAATCATGTCATCAGTGATACCTAAACTTTTGCGACTCGACTTTTTGCTCGCATACTCTATTGATTTAATGATTAGTTCCTGTAATATATCCCATCCTCGCAACTTAGTTATAATTCTTTGAGTATCGACAAATTTGTATTATATTGCAGTTACTGTTATAGCATCAGTACAAAAATTATTAGTTACAACTTCCGAATCAGTTTTAGATCCTGACGATCCAGAAAATCAATTACCTAAATTTGTTTTTAAAAGTATCACTGAAGCTATATTTGCAAATCTTTGCTTTCCTAATGAGACCATGCTATGAACTTAGCTTTCAAAGAATGTCATTACTATAGCTAATTATCGTAAATATCAATTAAAAATTCATTTATAAAATTATTATTCGGAATTCTCAAAACACCGTCTTTAACATTCGTATATAAATAATTAATCATAAGTGCAACTTTTTTAGGATTTATTTTAATGATGTCTTCGCAATAATGTCGCTCTAAACCTTTACTATAACAACTATCAACAGCTTCCTTAGGAGCTAATCTATAAGGCAAGCTACCATTATTTCCGACACGTTCAAAAATCCATGTATCATCTAGATAAATATAGGCATGTTTTATTGACCACTTATCAAATTTTAAAATACCAAGATCATAAGTTTCAGCTTTAGCTCTGTCTGTATTTATAGTTTCAAAATCACGCATATTAACACTATGAATCATTCGTTTAACTAAATCTAAAAATAAATCCGAATCTAAACAAAATTTAGGAAAATTTTTATCAGAATTAAATATAGTATTTAACGAAGCAATGGCAGTTGCAAAGCAATTTGTAGAATTATATATCCAATTTCCATGAATGCTTGTATCAAGATAAGGCTCTTTTACTTCATAGGAGCATCCCATAAGATCTTGCCAAGGTTTAGGAAGGAAATCGGATACATGGTAGTTTTTTGTAGGATCAAAAGAAGACTCATCAATTTTAGATCTAAATTTCTCTTTTAAATATATAAATTGTTCTTTTTTTAAAGGTTTTAATATAATCTCCCAAGAAAAAAACATAAATTTATCTTTACTTTTTTCTTCTGAATAAGTGCTTATTTTTTTTGAAGGATGCTCTAATTTATATACAGTATAATCAATGCCAAACTCATCAAGAAACTTAACAGGAATAGGGTCTATTTCTTTTGAAAGAATAGGCAATTTTTTAAATACTTTATTTAAAGTTTTAAGCTTGGGCTCAGAATCTAAAGGATCTTTCAAACAAAAATTGGTGTTTTTATAACAAGGCTCTTCATCCTTTATCTTTGTCTCTAAAGCATCTTCCAAGCGTATAAAAGCCAATTTTGCTAATCTATATTCATAAACATAGTCACTAGGTGATCTTAGAATATCTGACAAAAAAGTATAATCATCTGTTTTTATAAAATCCGGAAAATAATTATCGATTATGTATTTTAAATGTTTAATCGATTTTAAGAATACTACGATATTTTGTTCTGTTGCTTTATGTTTATCTAAATAAATAGAAGAGATGCTAAAATCATCTGATCCTCTTTCAATTTTAGCTCTTAGTAAATTAAAATTTGTTTTATATTGACCAGTAAATACAGCCCTTTGTTTTAGTTTATTTGAATTTTTTCTAGCTAAATATTTTTTACATGTTTTTTGAATAATATTTGCTGAATGATTTGTTTTATCTATTGAATAACTCACACTACCCCCGTTTAAATGATTTTTAAAAAATTTATAATTTTATAATGTTATCGCTGTTTTTTAAAAAAAATTTCAAAATTTTTTATTTATATTATTAAACAAACACGATAATTGGACGTAGTATTTTTTTACCGTTATAATGACTAAATAATTTAATGAAATTTAAGGAGACTTACTGTGGCAACAGCTTTATTTAGTCAAAATCAACAAACAACGTGTTATTCAGATATTCAAACTATTTTAGGTGATCACTCTGAATTTTTATTGGGTCATACTTGTAAAACGATTTCTAAAGATTTACTGCATTTACCAGGTGCTGATTTTGTCGATAGAATATTTGCTCAAACTGATAGAAATAATAATGTTCTCAGAAGTTTAGAGACTTTATACGGGCACGGACGCTTAGCCGGTACTGGTTATTTATCTATTTTACCCGTAGACCAAGGTATCGAACATTCAGCTGGTGCATCGTTTGCTCCGAACCCCATTTATTTTGATCCTGAAAATATTGTAAAACTAGCTATCGAAGGCGGATGTAATGCGGTTGCCTCTACTTTAGGAGTTTTAGGGTCTGTATCTCGTAAATACGCCCACAAAATTCCCTTTATCTTAAAATTTAATCATAATGAATTTTTATCCTACCCTAGTACTTATAATCAAATAAGCTTTGCATCGATTGATCAAGCACGTGATATGGGATGTGTTGCTGTAGGTGCCACTATATATTTTGGTTCTGAAGAAAGTGAAGCACAAATTCAAGAAGTGTCTCAGGCCTTTGAGTATGCTCACAGTTTAGGAATGGCCACTATTTTATGGTGCTATTTACGAAACTCTGCCTTTGTTAAAGATGGTATTGATTATCACACTGCCGCAGATTTAACGGGGCAAGCAAACCATTTAGGCGTTACTATACAAGCGGATATTATCAAACAAAAGTTACCTGAAGTGAATGGTGGGTTTAATGCGATAAAATTCGCCAAAACACATAAAAAAGTCTATGAAGAACTTTGCACAGATCACCCTATTGATTTAACGCGTTATCAAGTAGCCAATTGCTATATGGGACGCGCCGGTTTAATCAACTCTGGGGGAGCATCAGGTAATAACGATTTACAAGACGCTGTTGTTACAGCTGTTATTAATAAACGTGCTGGTGGTATGGGGCTTATTTCTGGAAGAAAAGCCTTTCAAAAACCCATGAATGAAGGCATCGCCTTGTTAAACAAAATTCAAGACGTGTATTTGTGTAATCAAGTTACTATAGCTTAATTACTGGTCTAATTTTTTAATTATCTTTATCAGATAAAGTTAAAAGAACGCTTTGAATTCTATCTTTAAAGTTTTCGATGATGCTGTACCCTTTTTGGTTTTTCAGTAGTTTTACACTATCGTTTAATTCAAATAATAGGCATTTATCTAAGGGGTATAAGCCATTTTTGTCTTTTGAATTTATATCAGCCTTATTTAGTAGTAATAATTCTATTTGATCTTCCTTACGCAAATCTATAGCTTCATGCAATAACTGAGTTAAATTTGACGCTGTTGCAGTACTGATGGCTAACGAAACTCGATTTTCAAAAGCTAGTGCTTGTTGTAAATTTGCGATGCTATCTTGAGAGTTTGTATGTTCTTTTCTTTTTATAGAAAAAGCATGAATCTGTTTATTATTTTTTATTTTCTCATACATCGGATGAACACGTAACTCTGGGTTTGGATCGCCAATAATATCTTTTAATAAGAACCACATTAGCTCTTTAAAAGTAATGCTAAAATTTTTCGAAATATTAGCACTACTCATTTAAGGAATCTCTTAAAAAAATCTTTTAATTCATTGTCTGATACATGATTTAAAATATTCGCTAAATTATCGAGTGATAATTTCTGTTCTTCAATATTATTACCTAAATTTTTTAATATTTCACATAAATTTCTTAAAGCGTCTTTTTGCTTTCCTTTTGATGCATTCGGAGTTGAAGGATTAATACCGCCATTATGTATAGGGCCACGATTATTATTATTATTATTTATATTCATAACTTCTCCGGATATATATAGTCGCTATTCCTTAATAAAGTTCTTTTTAAACTGTAAAAATCTAAGCTTCTTTTGCTTAATTATTAATTATTCTTGTTCAGCTGGCTTAAGTACTGATAAGATTAGTCAACAAGGAGTACTTATGTCTGACTGCGGCGATGTTAAAAAAGTTTTTGTAAAAAATAATCAAGAGGAAGCGGCTAAATTAAAGCCTATTTCTGGCATTGATATTACCGATAGTGCTGCCGAAAAAATTAAACATTTTGCAGCTGTAGACAAGAAGAGTTCTGAAGAATATGGTTTGCGTGTTTCTGTTGTTAAAGATGGTTGTTCTGGAAATTCTTATACAATGAACTTAGCTAATATCGCTGAATCAAAAGAAAATGGCGATAAAATTTTTACTAAAAATGGTGCTACTGTTATTATCGAAAAATTGAGTTATATGTTTGTCCTTGGCTCTCAACTAGACTATCAAGAAAGTTTATTAGCTTCTGGATTTCAGTTAGTTAACCCAAATATCAAAAAAAGCTGTTCCTGCGGATCGTCGTTTTCAGTTTAATTTATTTTTAAATTTTCTTTTCAAGCGAGTATCTATTTTTTATGTAGAGATTCAAAATATCAATAAACTGTTCTTTTAAATTAATGCCTTCAAGCACTTTGAATAATTTGCCATCCTGATATACCGGGATTTTCGGTAACTCTGAACTGCCTGGCAACGATATCCCAATATTTGCATGTTTGCTTTCACCTGGTCCATTCACTACACAACCCATAACGGCTATAGTCATTGATTCTACACCAGGGTAATGCTGTTTCCACATCGGCATATTTTTTTCGATATGCTCGGTGATATCTTTAGCTAAATAAATAAATTTATCGCTATTAGTACGACCACAACCTGGGCAACTGGTTACCATGGGCATAAAAAAACGTAATCCTAATGCCTGCAATAAATTCTGACAGGCCTTTACTTCTAAATCACGCCCAGCACCTGGCTCTGGCGTTAAAGACATGCGAATAGT
>JBILGQ010000081.1:0-5551 GCA_044350955.1 Candidatus Marinamargulisbacteria bacterium
GCACGTACTAAAAATTGATTTTTTTGAGTAGACTGAAACGGATTTACACTCACTGTAGCATCAGACCAAACAAAAGCACCTTCATGCAAAGCTTCTGCATAACGACCCGCCGCAAAACTATAGTCGCCTTCTGCTTTATTAGAGTAACCTCCTCCAACAAATGAATAATTACCAGAAGCAACATGTTTATATCCACCTACTACAGTAGAATGCTTTCCAGATGCGATTACATTATCTCCAAAAGCAGTGCTATAATCGCCCAAATTTTCAGAATCCCATTGTGTTCCAGAAACACGACCAGCTCTAAAAATAGAACGAGCAGGCAAATAAAACAACGCTGTATTTATCTCATCTTGCGAATCAGAAATATTACCCAACTCAAAATCTTCATCAAAGTTCCCCTCAACCATAAACCCAGCGTTCCCACTCACATGCAACGATGCATTCGGAGAATTTGTACCAAACCCCAAAGCAGAATCAGTAAATGTAAAAATAGGCTTCGATAAATCGCCACCCTGAGAAATCAAAAACACGTCTTTCAATTCACTTGAAATACCAATTGTAAATAAATCTACCCCATCAATATCAAAACTCATTGCTACATCATCATCTTCACTAGCTAGTTCTAACAAATTTGCAGGAAATTGTGTACCAATACCTACATTCCCCAACTCATAAAACAAATCTTTACCTGATTCTGTTGTATTTCCTAAAGACCAAAAAGAACCTGACGAAAAAGATTTCGAAAGCTCTACTCCATTAATATAATATTCGGTTGCGTCTATAATACCATCAACAGACAAAGCATAATTCGTCGTAGCAGTTCCAACCCCAATATTTCCCGAAGCATTCATTATCAATGCAGGCTCTCCGTCAGTATTAAATAAAGATAAATAATTTTTAAATCCATCTCCCTGAATAGTTAATAAAGCCGTAGGATTACTTGTTCCAACACCTAATTTACCGTCAATATAAACTAAATTAGAAGTACCCGAAATATGATTTGAATCTAACCAATAAGCTAAATAATTAGAAGACAACTGGCCCTCAGCTTGAACTCCAGATAAGGAAACAAACCCACCATTTGAAATATACCCATAAAAGTCATCATCAGCCGAATTGTATTCAATAGTACCCACCAAAGGTACGTCTCGAATAGAATCACCCAAACGAATGGCTCCAGAAAGCACTAATCTTTCATTAATACCAGAGTTTACCCCAATACCCACATTACCTTTATTAGCATTGTCTCCAAAATAAATATCCCCATTATTACCAATTTCATTCCAGTTAGAAATAGAATCTAAATATTCTTTTAAAGATTGATGTTGCACATAATACTCTGAAGCATTTACCGTTCCTACTACATCTAACTCTACAGTGGGAGTTGTAGTTCCGATACCAACAAAACCCTCATTATAAACAATGCCATCATTTTCTCTGGACCACGAAAAAATAGATTCTATAGGCTGACCATCAATTAAAAAATCTGTGGCATTTACAGAACCACTAACATCTAATGAAAATAAAGGTGAACTTGTTCCTACCCCAACTTTTCCTGCGCTACTATCTACATAAAGCAACGAATTTGATCCTTGATAAACATGTAAATCATTTTCTACTTTCAATGGTTGTGTAAAAGTTCCTTTAATATTCGAGGCTAAAATCGTATCTACATACTCTGCAGTATCGGCCTGAATCGCGTAGGGTACAGACGGTATAGGAACAATAACAGTTTGAGAATCTACCTCAACCTGCATCACAACATTTTCTTTATCAAATAATGATGCAGTAAGAGGAACATCATTACCCAAAACAAAACTAGCAAACCCATTTTGAAACAAAGTTCCCGGATAGGACTGGTCAAACTCTGAAACAAACTCCCCTAAATTCTCATCATAAACACCAATACTCAATATAACATCATAATATCCATTTTTTAAAACCCCACCTTGCTGTGTGGCAAGTACAAGCTCAAAAGTCATTTTTAAAGGTGTTGTGGCTGCAAAATTAAACGTAGTGAAAGAAAAAAGCAAAATCACCGATGTAATAATACGCAAAAGATAATACATCAAGATAAGACCCTCATTTTATTAATTCTTTCAAACATACCTAAAAATAACGAGCATTTTTTAAAAAAAGTTGCATCCTCATAGAATAAATTTAGCATTAAATAATGCAGTATTACGACTAAAAACAGTATTTTAACTACCATGTTTATGAAAAATAATAATACCATAGCATTTAATAAAAAATGAATCGCTAAATAAAAGCCTAACATAATAAAGCCCTAGGATGAGCTTGTTTATAAGACTCTTTTAAATAAGACATAGAAACCTGAGTATAAATTTGAGTTGAAACAATACTTTCGTGCCCTAATAATTGTTGAACATCAAAAAGCCGGGCGCCCCCTTCAATAAGATGAGATGCAAAAGAATGCCTTAACACATGTGGAGACACTTGACTAAGACCTGCCAAATTTGCATATTTTTTTACTAACATATAAACAGAAAATCGACTTATTTTTTTAAATAAAAAACCATCTAAAGCACAAGATAGTGACTGCAAATAATCTGACAGGGCTTGTTTAGCTTTTTTAGTAAGAGGTAACGAGCGATCTTTTTTCCCCTTACCTCTTACAAAAAGCCAGCGCCTATCTTCAGAAATATCAGAGCATTTTATTTGAACCAATTCAGACACTCTTATACCAGTAGAATAAAGAAATTCTAATATACAATAATCACGAAGTGGCTGTTTAACTTGAGTTTTTAAAGGATACGATAACAACAAAGCAACTTCTTCGATAGACATGGCATAAGGCAATTGTTCAACCTGTTTATACATCGGAAACTTTAACAACAACTTTTTAGACACCAAATGTTCCTGCTCTAAATAAGAAAAAAAACTGCGCAAACTAGAAATTTTTCGGTTTATTGTGCTTGATTTATAACTATTTTTAAGTACCTGAAAATAACTACTAATAGCAGTGTCTATTAAACTATCTGGTTGTGTAAACTGAAAAAAATGCTGCACATCTAATTTGTATGCCACTATTGTTTTATCTGAATAAGCTCGCTCTAATTCAAGATACAATAAAAACTCATCTAACACAGGAACTACCTCTTTTATATAGCTATTCATAACTAGCTCCTCTTTTTAGCTTTTAATCGTTCTAATAATGCTTGTCGTTCGGCAAATCGCTGTTCTAACTCTGCTTTTAATATCTTATTTTCAGCTTTTATATCTTCTAGATGATTATTTAATCGGCCAATTTGCTTATTAAGAATATCGGTTTTAAACGCATGCCCTACATAAGTATTCACATAGGCTACAGTCTCCTTAGCGTCAACAGATTCCCAAGCCCTACCAATTACCAAATCAATTTGCTTAGATGTTATTTGTAATTCAGAAACAGCAATTGCGGATCCATCCTGATGACCAGACGGTATAAGTAAATCACCCTGCTTCACTTTACCCCGTACTTTAACAGGAACCTGCCCCAAGAAAGCAACTAAACTATATAAATGTTCATTTTGATCACCAGGCCAGTTTCCTAAAATAATTGGCGCTGTAGATATAACCATAATCTGATCAGCGCCTTTAGTTTCTAAACTAAGCTGCCCAGAATGAATACCCACAACATCACCGGGTTTAAGTTTTTCTTTTGGGTTACGCTTTAATATATACTCAGCATAGTCACGCGAATGCGATGTAAATTGCACCCCTGACCCATCAGATCTACCTTCAATAGACCCAGTATAATTATAAGAAGGGTTTAATGAAGTTCCTTCATTAAAGACAAATGCCATAAAATCATAACTATCATCAATTTCACCAACCTCTCCAAAATCTAAAGCCAGAATATTTAATGTTGCCTGATTTAAATTATCACTTTTATCATCATCATACCAAGAATGCACATTTACAATAGTTCCATCGAGACTAACATTATAAGTAGCTTGAAAAAGCACAACCTCATTCTCAGTAGCCGCTTCGACAATGAAATGTGCATTCAATACAGTATTATCATTCGTACCTATACCTAAATACTGAATATAGTCGCCATCTGCCAACTCTTCAGACCCCATCTCCATAACTGGCACAAAATAATCAGTAGCCTCAACTGATGCGTTCCTAGTTACTTTTGAATACCCAATCTTTGTTTTAATATTATAATCATCGCTATCATTAGAAGTCATTGTCAAACGCAATTGAGAGATATTCACGCCTTCATCGCTATACTTATTATCATAACGCCCTAATCGAAATATATCGTTATTATCATACTCATCAAACTGTTCGCCACCAGAAAAGTAAATATCTCGTGTATTTTCTTCTGTAGAAGAAAGAATCCCCAAACGAATATCGCCACTCACGATTAATGCCTCAGAACCAACCTGAATTAAAGCGTTCCTATTAGTCGTACTAATAGGATTAACTGTATTGAAAAAACTAAAATCATCCTCACTAGTATCAAATCCAATTCCGACACGAGCAATTGTATTTACCTGAGTAGACGAATCAAGCTGAAGTGCAGGATTTAAACCGCTAGCAATTGAAATAGCATTATTACTTACATAATCATCGTCAGCAGAAATCAATGACCCAAGTTGTATGTTATATATATATTGATTTAAGTACTGCGACATAACCGCAATAATATTTTTACTTGGCAATGAGTGAATACCATTCATACTAGGAGTTCCTTCATATTCAGAATCCCAATGATCTTGAATATCGGAATAAGTATCCCACGAATTATCTGCCAAATAAGCCATTAACCCTTGAGTAGTATTTACAGTCACAAGAAAACCATCATTCACTAAGGCATCAAATATTTTTTCGGCTCGCTGTAAGGGTTCATTGGTGTCAATATGTCTCTTTAAATTTTCATAAGAAATACTATTAAAGGCATCTCGAGGCAATAAATTACCGGTTACATAAGGCGCCTCGGGATTATTTCCAACATAAGCTATCTGCAATGAATCCTGAAAAATATCATCTGATGTAAACAATGCAATCACATTATCGCTGGCCAAAACGGCATTATCAGCTGTTGCTTCTGTAACCCGATAAACGCTTAAAGGGTAATTATAAACCAAGTGCCCCGCAACGAAGCGATTTTCAACTCCAGAATGAAAGGCTTGTCGATCATCGCTTGTATCAATAACTACTTTTGTATCTAATCTATCAAAGTCATCTGAACTATAGAAAATAGCCGAATAAATTTGACTATCATTACCCGGATAATCATCAACTACAAGGTTATCAACATCAACATAAATCCCATAAGCAGAATTCCCTTTTACGACATTATTTTTAGCAGGTGCCGTAGCTGCAGCAGAACCAAGTACAAGGTTATATCCATAAATATCCGAACCTGTCGTTGTATCAGTCTGAAGATTAATCTCTGTTTTCAAACCGGAATAAGCACTTTTTTGAGTAACAAGACTAGCCATAACATAACTACTATTCCCAGTAGTAACAATATGATTCAAAGTAACTCCTTGAACAGTTAAAGCCGTACCGTCACTAGCATTCTGAATAGACA
>JBILGQ010000082.1:0-5535 GCA_044350955.1 Candidatus Marinamargulisbacteria bacterium
CCGCCAAAACCGCCCCCCAAGCCATATCTACCAGTGTTATAGTTAAAGGCCAGTCTTTAGCAACAGCCAAATTCGTCAAATCATAAGTGGCATAACACACAAAACCAAATAAAGCCCCAAAAATTAAGGCATGTGACAGCGATTTTTTTTCGATAGCCGGAATAATTGTAAAAATAACCAAACCTGCTATGAAAATAAAATAAAATATAAACGCTGCTGTCCAATTCACATCACTTTTTAACAATGTTCCTATTTGATTACGATAAAAATCTTTAGCTACAATTCCAAGCCAAAGCATGTCTAAAGCAAAGAATACAGGTAAAGCTATCGCAAATAGTTTTATAAACATAAGCATAGTATATTAGTGTTTGTTCCAAAGTTTAATAGTAAAGTTTCATTAAAGAGTAATTGTCAACTATGTTCAGATTTCTGAGTATGATTTACAATGAATAATTATGAAATTCTCCCTTTCATTCAGATCTTATTTTGAAACTTTGTTACAAAAGTCCGGAATTACGATTAATGGAAAGAACCCCTGGGATATTCAAATTTATGACTCAAGCATATATACAGATGTACTATTAAAAGGCTCCCTGGGATTCGGTAACGGATTTGTTCTTAAAAAATGGGATGTAGATTCTATCGATGGCTTCTTTGAAAGAATACTTCTAAACGGGACCCGATTTGCACCTAGTTTTACAGGTGCTGTTTTGACTCTACGTGATGCATTAATCAATACCCAAATCGGAAAAAGAGCTTTTGATGTAGCCCATGGCCATTATGACTTAGGAAATGACATGTACGAATATATGCTTGGCGAAAGCATGGGTTATAGTTCTGGAATATTTAAACCAGAAAACAGCACTCTTACTCAGGCACAAACTATGAAATTTGATACAATGTGCAAAAAGCTACGATTATCACCCGGCATGAAACTACTTGAAATCGGATCGGGCTGGGGAAGCTTTGCTAAACATGCCGCCCAAAACTACGGTGTTGAAATCATTAGTTTAACCGTATCAGCCGAGCAAAAAGCCTATGCAGACAAACTATGTGTTAACTTGCCGGTAGAAATAAAATTACTAGATTATCAAACATTAGACTCGGGTTATACCAACTATTTTGACCGAGTGGTATCTATCGAAATGATTGAAGCAGTAGGAAGAAAGAATTTTCGCCGATATTTTTCTGTGATAGAAAAAGTTTTAAAAGAAGATGGGCTATTCGGGCTTCAAAGTATTTTGGGCTCAGGTAAACCAGATGCATTTCTTTCAACACGAATTTTCCCAAATGGCCTTGTTCCTTCTCAAGAAGATATTCTTAATAATTGCAAAAATTTACTACGAATCAAAAACTGGGAAAGCATCGGTGCTGATTATGACAAAACCTTAATGGCCTGGGATTCAAATTTTAAAAAAAACTGGGAATTGATCTCCCAATTAACAGATAAAAATGGCAGCTTATTATATGATGAAGAATTTTATCGTATGTGGCGATATTATCTACTATTATGCGCTGCCTCTTTTCGTACGGGTGTTACAGACTGCGCTCAAATAATTATGTCAAAACTAAATACAAAGTCGCCCTATTCTTAAAAGCCTTTTAATTTTTGAGACCGCGTAGTTTGGTTATTAACAATGTCTTTTTTACGTAACCGCAATGTAGATTTTACTTTTTTAAAATATAAAATTGCTGCCTGCCAATGAATACGAAATACCACAAGAAGTGTCATAAACGGATATAAAATCACTGTCTTTAAAATAGTTAGTGTCGTAAAATCGCCCAAAACACCCGTTAAACTGGTACTTAAAACATGTGTTCCAGTAGCATCAAAATAACGAATCGCTGAATTAAAAGATTTTTGAGTATATGAAAAAGCAAACTCATAATACCCTTCCACATTATTAAAAGGCGAGACATATAAATGCTTTTGAGCCACAAATATATCGCTTGGTAAAATGGCAGAGTTATCAGGCTTTGAAAGCAAATAATTATGCGATTGTTTAAAGGTATTATGCACCTCACAAAGTACAGCTTTTAACTGATGCTCTTCGTCTTCAAGCACCCAATACGAAATAGGATTAAAAGCAAAACCAAATAAACGAGGATGAGAAATAAGACTGATCGTAAACCGATCATTAAAGGGAATATTTCCCCGTCTTAGTTCATCACAAATAAAACTATGCCAGTCAGAATTACTTTGCCGTTTACCATAATCCTTCGCATAAAGTGAAAAGATATTCCATTTATTAAACGAAAATCCAAATGGAACAGGATAGTTCATCAATTTTTGAATCGCAATTTTAGTATAAAAAACAGAGTATTCAAAAACATTCTTTTTAGGCGAATGCCGTGCATGAAAAACACGCGCACGAATAATGGCTAGTTTTCGATATTCCACGGAGGATTAACACCTAATTTTTTTGCTGCATTCACCGCCGAAACAATACCGTCTTCATGAAAACCATAACCCAAATGTGCCCCAGCATACAAGGTTCGTCTAGCTCCTTGAAGTTTGGCTATTAAATCTTGGCCGATTAGTGTATTAAAATTATAAATCGGATGTTCATAAACCTCTTCATGATAAAATTTATGTTTTGCTATCTCTTTATCAGGGTTCAATGTAACAAAAATAGGATATTTGTCGTGAATATGCTGAAGTTTATTCATGCAATAAGTAAACAAAGACTTTGTTTTACCAGATGCATTCAAAATTGACCGTACGTTCCAAGAGGCCACTAAGTCCTTATTTGATGGAACCGTATTTGTATCTTTATGCAATACTGTTCTATTAACCGAATATGAAAACTGCGACAGAGCTTTTATTTCTTCTTCAGAAGCATCACTAAGAAGCTGTAAAGCCACATCGGCATGCGTAGCAATAATCACATAATCAAATGTCTCTTCGCCCTTGTCTGTCTGAATCATCACGTAATCCTCATGCCGATAAACACCTGATATCTGAGAATTTAATACGATCCGAGTATTGTTCTTTTCTAAAAAATCCTGAATTTTAGACACATATTGAATAGATCCCCCTTTAATCGTGCGCCATATCGGCGGTTTAAAATTTAGTAATTTATGATTATTCATAAAAGTAAAAATCGACAGTGCCGGAAACTCCCCCACGTCATCCGAATCACCAGCCGACCAAATCGCGGCCAACATAGGATACAAAAACCAATTAGCAAACTCTTTGCTAAATCGGTAACGAGTAAGAAATTCATCAAGGGTATCGATTAAATTTTTTTCTTTTTTCAGTACACGTTTCGCTAATAATCGAAATCGTACAATTTCGTATAAAAGCTTCCAAAAACGACCATTAAAGATATTAGATCTATCGGCAAAAAGCCCCTTCGGAAAATTACCCCGATAAGAAATAACATTCTCTATAGTTAAAGCAAAACTCATAGACGTTTCAAGCGAAGAAACCCCCAAAAGATCAAGAAGTTTAATAAAATTAGGGTAACGTTCGGGGTTATAAACCATAAAGCCATTATCAACAGGAATGTCTTGCCCATCTTCAGACACAAACAAAGTATGAGCATGTCCACCAATGCGATTATTCTTCTCAAACAGCACAACGTCATGATGAGGGGCTAATAAATAAGCACTAATCAAACCAGAGACACCACTTCCAATAACAGCAATTTTCATGATCTATTCACTTATTTTTCCAAATCCTTAATAATAATTTTCTTCATTTTAAACAATTGCTGCATAGTATACTCGCAAGTCTCTTTGTCTGAAGAAGACATAAGCTCAAAAAAGCGCTTAGGCACCACCTGCCAACTAAGCCCATATTTATCTTTACACCAGCCACAAAAACTCTCTGCTCCGCCATTGGCTGTAAGTGCATTCCAATAAAAATCAGTTTCATCCTGATTATCGCAATGAATAGTCAAAGAAACAGCCTCAGTAAATTTAAACATGGGCCCAGCAGCCAACAAATCATACTTAGAACCAAAAATCTCGATAGAAGCACACTGATACTCCCCACCAGGCCCTTTATTTAACTCCCCTAAACTAACAAGCACTAAATTTTCTTTAAATATCCCTTTATAATAATCAATAACAACAGGCAATTCTTTATCAAACCACAAACACGGTGTTATTTTATTTATCATAAGCGCTATTTTACTTTATGTTATTGGGTTTTGCTATTTTAGTTTTGTGTGCCAATATCGTTAATCGCTTTATTAAAATATTTGTAATAACCATAAAGAAAATCATGGCAATTAAGTATTTTTTCTCTATCGCCATTATTCCAAAATTTTTCTTTCAACTCATAACTATCCTTAACATCAAACAATTCCACAAGTTTTTTTTCATATTCTTTATCTTTAGAATTATCTATAAAATCGGGTAAATTTGAAATTCCATTAGCCCAATAACTCCACGGCACCCAATTTATAAATTCGTCTTCAATTCCCGCTAATAGAAAAAGCATAAAATCCATATCCTTAAATTCCTTCACCGGAAAAATTGGTTCTGTTTTACTATAATGACTACGTAAATCATAGTCTCTAATATAATACTGAGGATATTGAAGTTTTTTCCAATCAAAAACAGGCTTATCTTTCAATAATGCATTCAAAATTACCCAGCAATCATTCTTTAAATAAATGCTCATCATAATTACAAACATTTCATAACCAACTACCATGTAATAGTCATAAATTGCATCAGTATCCAAAAAATCACACCTAGTTAAAACACTGTGTACAGTAAACTTCTTCTCATCCCAACAAGGTTGACTAATACTAAGTTTATAAATATTTTTAAACCACTTATAAAGTGTCTCAGCACTGCCTACATCGTTCCTGGTTGCACAAGCATCAACAACATTCTGAAAATCTTTTATTAATGAATCCAATTTATTATAAGCCTCTTTAAATAAATCTTTTTGATCTTTTTCCTTATCATTTTTTTTTGGAGCAAAGCCTTTTATTTTATACAAAAGATCCTTCAAATACTCTTCTAACAGGTTTACTTTTTTTCGATCATTATCTTTTATTGCATTTTTTACATCATCTACTTTTAAAGGACTAGTGCCTAAAATTTTTTTTATTTCTTCAACTAAAGCCTCTTTAAATTTTCCATTGTCTGAAATATTATAAGATAAGTTTCTTCTTGATCTAATATCAAACGGTAAATCCTCAACATTTCCAGAAGCATCATTAAAAACTAAAATTATTTTTTCATCACCCAATACCCCCAAAGCATAACCAAGCTCAAACATAACATTCGGATTTGTGGTTGCTTTTTTCATATCTTTGTTTGCCGTTTTATATCTCGCTACAATTGAAATATCTGCAACAAAAATTTCTGATTTCTTAATTCCTTCTAAAATAGTTGAATTAATATCCTTCGCACCTGGTTTACGATCAGAATCCGTAACTTCCAAAAGAGTTTCGTTTTTATTTTCATTTATTTCTTCCACAGCGTCCTTAAGCGCATCTTGAATATAATTTCGGTTAGTTTGAGCATCCAAATCTGATTGCCATGAATAAAACACTTGTTTTGTCATAATCT
>JBILGQ010000004.1:0-17204 GCA_044350955.1 Candidatus Marinamargulisbacteria bacterium
CATCCGATTTCTAAAATTTTTTCTGTTGGTTTAATTCCTTCATTTTTAATTAGTTTGAGAATAATATCTCTACGAGAAACAAACCACCAGTTTTCTTCTTCTAATTCATGATATTTTTTTTCGTAATGTTTATCCATACACAGCCCTCTTTTAAGAAATATTATAAAGCATTTATTTTAAACTGTAATTAAACAAACTTTAGGATTTTAGAGTTAGATACTATTGCCAATTCACGTTATGATGCAAAGCCAAATGAATTTTTTAGCACTCTCACTAAGATATTATTTGGGCAAAACAATGAGACATAAATAGCCCAATTCTTGACGATATGCCCCCCTTATTGTTATACAGTCATGATGAAATTATTTTCTAAACACTATACAGTTCCAATAAATAAATTACTAAAACAGATATTCACAGGCTTGATAACAGTATGGACGCTTCATCTTGCCGTTACTAGTTTTTATTTTTCTAAATTAACAGGAGTAAAATCAGAAAAATATCTCGCCTTAGAATTATTCTTTTTTGAATTTGAAAAAAATATACCCACATTATTTTCGGCATTTTTACTCTTATTTTGTGGCCATTTATTGCTTACCCTTCATAAAGAAAACAAGTCTGTATTTACTAAAGGACTCGGCTATGTTTTTGTATTTTTAGCTTGTGATGAATGGTTTTGTATTCATGAAACATTGAATCAAGTAGAAATCAGTTATTTGCCTTCATGGGTTTTCTTTTATTTACCTCTAGCTATTATTGTCACAGTATTTAGTATACCTTTTTTAAAATCTCTACCTAAAAAAATGGCTTTACTTACAGTTTCTTCAGGGATTATTTACGCCTTTGGATCTGTTGTATTCGAGCTGTCAAATATTACTTTTGCTTCATTTAACTTTAATGATCCTTTATTTCAACTCTTATTATTTTTAGAAGACGGCTCTGAAATGAGTGGCGCCTTTCTTTTTATCGTAACAGTATTAATGATTTTAAAGAAACAATATAATTATACTCACTTACAACTCCCTACTCGGGCACTTCTTTATCTATGTCTATTTGGCATTCTTGACATCATTATCAGTTATTAAAGATCGGGATTCTTTTCTTGCTTTTTTTGTCGATAACCCTCTGAGTTACTTAACCAATGAATCAGTCTTCCGTTTCTATTATCTTCGTGATCACTAGCTTTTTGCTCGTTGTGTTCTATTCCAAACATAAGTAAAAAAAACAAGGCTTTTATTTCACTTGAATCTTCTAAATTTAAAAAACGAAATAACTCTTTCCAATTTGTATAAGCGGCTGTTACAGGTCTAAGACCTATAGAATTTTGGTAACTTATTTTAGCTCTAGATGCTTTACTATCAACAATTTTAGATAACAAACTATTGGCTCTTTCGGGACTAATAGTGTTTAAAGCCTCTGATACAATCTTTAGTTCTTTAGGGCTCATTTTTGCCAGATTTTCTATTACAGAATCTATATGGGCATGACTCACATTTTTAAGCACAGTAAAATTCGAAGATAATAATACCGCTTCTTTATTAGTAGCTGTTTGAGTGACTTCTAAGTTATCTATAATAGCTCTCAATACGCTTTCAATTTTTTGCGGATCTTGTAGCACTAGCCGATGAATAACTTCGGAGAGTTGTGTTGTCACTATTTTAGGGTTTACAGTCATTTGTTCTAAAATGTAATCTTGAACAATTTTCTGAATCTCTTTGTAATCTGATGTTTCTAACAATGTCTTCAAAAACAATTCTAAACGTTCCTTATCATTCAAGACAGTTTCTGGTTCTTGTTCTTTTTTTTGTTCTCTCTTGTCTTTATCTTCTCGTTTGCGTTTAACAGGAGTAAGAGAATTTAAATAAAAATTTTTTCCGTATACTCGCATTTTTCACCTTTGAAACATGAAAATAATATACTCACACATATATAGTTAATCACAGTAAATTTCAAAGAACAACATCCAGTTCTTTATGATTTTATAGACGATCTTATTTCAG
Organism: Candidatus Marinamargulisbacteria bacterium; assembly: GCA_044350955.1. GTDB lineage: Bacteria > Margulisbacteria > Marinamargulisbacteria > JBILGQ01. The sequence continues at coordinate 2,001 of JBILGQ010000004.1, forward strand.
CATTATACTCCTGAATTTTCTAGATAAACAAAGCAAAATATGGTATCTTGCCAAAATGTTTTACTATAGCAGTAGAGACAATAATAAAAATAAATTCAGCTTTAGTGATATATTGCTACAAGGCCTTGCCAATGACGGAGGGTTGTTTGTTCCTGAAGAATATCCAAAAATAGACCTAGAACAGTTAAAACATTTGTCTGGCTTAAGCTATCAAGATCTTGCCTTTTCTATTTTATCGCTATTTATTGGCGATTCTATTCCCAGCTCAGATCTTAAAGAAATTATCAATGCTGCCTATACAGAAGAAAAATTTAATCATCCTGAAATTTGCCCTAGTCACCATTTATACGAGAATATCTATATTCAAGATTTATCTTCTGGCCCTAGTTTAGCTTTCAAAGATATGGCCATGCAGTTTTTAGGACAAGTCATGCAATACGAGCTTAATCGACGTCATGAAAGCCTAACTATTGTAGGCGCCAGTTCAGGCGATACGGTTTCGTCTGCTGAAGAAGCTTTAAAATCTAAACCTAATATCAAAGTAGTAATGCTAACACCTCAAGAAGGGATGAGCGCTTTTCAAAAAGCACAGGCCGGATCAATTTTAGATGCTAATATTTTTAACTTATCCATCCCCCAGCCTTTTGATACCTGTCAAGACATCGTCAAACAAATAAATAACGACTTAGCATTTAAGAAAAAATATTCTATTGGCGCAGTAAATTCTATAAACTGGTCACGCATCGCTGCGCAGATTGTGTACTATTTTAAAGGCTATTTTTCAGTAATTCAAACAATTGGAGAACCGCTGGATGTTTGTGTGCCGTCAGGAAATTTTGGAAATTGCCTTGCCGCCTATATTGCTAAACAAATGGGATTACCCTTACGTGAATTAATAGTAGCGACAAATGAAAACAATGTCTTAGAACATTTTTTTAATACAGGACTGTATAAACAACAAAGCGTTACTATCACCAGCAGCCCTTCTATGGATATTTCAAAAGCCTCTAATATAGAACGATTTTTCTGCGATTTATTAGACAGAGACGGAGCAGCCTGTAAAAAATTAATGACTAAATTTGAGACAGAAAAAGAAATTGATTTAAGCCAATATTTAAACTATATCCAAAAAGATGTTGGTTTTAGAGCCGGAAAATCAACTCATGAAGACAGACTTACAAGTATACGAAAGGTATACAAAGAATCGAACATCATTATTGATCCACATACAGCCGCAGCTGTTCATGTAGCAGAACAATTAAGCGATAAAACTTGCCCTATTCTTTGTATGGAAACAGCTAAGCCAACAAAGTTTGAAGACTGTATTCATGAAGCATTGGGCTTTATTCCTGAACGCTTAGAGGCATATAAAAACATAGAAACAAAAAAACAACGTTTTTACACAATAAATGCCAATGATTCTGACGTAAAAAAGTTTATAGAAACCCATGTCTGTTAAAAATACTGACTCACAACATAAATCGTCACTATTAAATTTTTTAATCAATATATTATTACCAACACTGATTCTCACAAAATTTAGTAGCCCAAAATATCTCGGCCAAGAATTAGGTTTTCTTGTTGCAATATGCATGCCTTTAGCCTATGGATTATCTGAATTTTTTTCGACAAAAAAAGCAAATGTATTTTCGGTCATTGGTGTAGCCAGTATTTTTTTGACCGGAGGAATTGGATTATTACAAATAGATGTGAAATGGCTGGCAATCAAAGAGGCGGCTATACCCTTTGTTCTAGGTGTCATTGTCATTATATCAGCAAAAGGTGAGAAGCCTCTTCTTAAACTATTACTTGATCAGCTTTTAGATCATGAAAAAATACATGCGATCTTAGAAAAAGAGAATAAATTGAATGCTTTTAAAATCCAATTAAAAAAAGCGACTTATTTTTTTGCCTCGTCATTTTTTTTATCATCCATTTTAAACTATGTTTTAACAAAACACCTCGTAATTAGCCAAACAGGTACCCAGGCATTTAACGAAGAATTAGGAAAATTAACATTATTTAGTTATCCCGTTATCGTTATACCCAGTATGATTGTTATGATTTTTTCGTTTTGGACAATCCTCTCATTTCTAAAAAAAGAGACAGCTTTAACAACAGAAGAACTATTCAAAGTATAAATAAAGGATGTAATGATGAAAAAATTTAGCTTAACATTGATTTTAATAACCTATTTAGTATCACAAAATTTTGCAGATATAATTAAAAATTCAGATAAAGAAGGTTGGTACTTTAGTACCTTTATGGGTTTATCAAAAAGCATGGATAATAAAATAGCTTTTAATTTTGATGATAGAGACGACGAGGTATTCACTGCCAAATATAATAACAGATCTTTTGAAGACTCATTTTGGTGGTTTTTTCGATTTGAAAATTGGAAAAACAAAAAAAGCAGGGGTATGGAATTAATTCATCATAAAATTTATCTTGATAACACAAACGATGTTGTTGAAAATTTTAGTATTTCTGACGGTTATAACTTACTGTACTACACAATGGGGAAACAAAGAAACAAAAGTTCGTATCGTTTGGGCTTGGGTGTTGTGTTAGCTCACTCTGATGTAACAATTCAGGGAAGAGAGCAATATAAACGCAAAGGGTTTGTTGGGCATAAACTGGCTGGTCCTTCACTTATGCTAAATTATGAACGTTGGATATGGGAAAATAATTATTATTTTATTTCTTTTGATAGCAAGTTAACCTTTTCTTATGCTGTGGCCCCTATATCTACTAGTAGAAGCGAATACGTCGTTGCCCCAGATATTGCTCTTCATGTTAGTTTAGGCTTAGGTTCTAAACCCGAAATTTTAAAGTTAAAAGGCATAAAAAAAGCGGCTTATTTTTTACCTCTTGCATACCCAAAAGTCGTTGGTGCGACAGTAATAGGCACTAGCTTCTTGCCAGAGGATTATAACTTATAAAAATTAGGCAAATACGGATACAATAATAACACCCGTAACAACCAGAATAACTCCTAATAATTTTATAGGTGAAAGAGATGAGCTTAACAAAAATACTGACGACAGTGTAACTAATACTGTAGATAAATTTTGAATAGCATTTACATAACCAGGATTAGGCGCTTTATCAAATGCAATCAATGTTAGCGTAATAACTAAAAATGATGAGATAGCGGCAATCAATACCAGTGGAATCAGTCCCATTTCAAATATAACATCTTTTTTGCTATTCAGATGATAAATCAGTAAGCCTAGCACAGAAATTCCATATACAAGCAAATTCACAAAAGATACAGGCAAACCAGAACGCGTTAAAGCTGTCATGCTAAGAAAATGAACCGTTAAACAAAGTCCGCCAATTACCGAATAAAGTACCCATGACATAATAAAACTATTATGACACAAGAAAAGAGCAAAGGTCACTGATTTTGCAAGAAAGCCTTGAATTACATCGTTTTCTTAACAGGAGGGTTTCAGATGACGATAGATAGAGACTACTATTATCGCTTAACACAGAGTAATTACATAAAGCCAATTTTGCACATCGATAAAATTAATCACAACCCAAAGCAACATAATAAAAAGAATAAAGAAAAAACGTTTGAAGACATTATTCACGAATACTTAGAAGACGAAGAAAACGAAAGCCACTAAGTGAATTTATTAATAACTCTTTGAATAGAATTTAAACCCGTAATTAAACTTTCTTTTTTAGGTCCAAAACTTATTCTAACATAAGTTTTATAACGTGACTGATGTACTAAGCGCCTTTTACCGGGGTTAACATCAAAAAACTCTCCAGGAACAACTATCACTTTTTCTTTTAAACATTCCTCAAAAAAAACATCACTACTATTAAGTGGACTAGGTAATCGACTAATATCGCACCAACAATAAAAAGTTGATTTTGGCTCAACTTTCACATCAATGTTCATGTTTTTTAAATAACTTAACATGATGTTTCTTTTTTCTCTAAACTCTGTTTGAATTTCTTCAGCCTCGGTATAAACTGTCTCGGGATTAATCATACGGATGGCTTCTTCTTGTAAAGGATGTACAGCACCGCCATCCATAAACGATCCGACAGAGCTCACTTTTTCGATCACAGATTCTGGGCCCAAAACCCAGCCAATACGAAATCCCGGAGAACGCCAATTTTTTGATAAACCATTAATAATAATCACAGGATCTTCGTTTACATTTTCTATGTATCGCGCGGCTGATAAAACCGTATTTGGTGCATCGTAAATATAATGTGAATAAAATTCATCAAATATCATCATACATCGATAGTCATTCGCCGTTTTTACCCAATCCATTAATTCTTTGTCCTGTAAATACTGCCCAGTAGGATTGCATGGATTAGAAATTAATAAAGCCGATAGGCCTTTGCCCGAGATTTCTTCTTGCAAGGCCTCTAGACTTAATTTATAGCCGTATTCTTGTTTCAGTAAAATAGGAATAGGAATAAACGTCTTAAATGCCGAAAGTAATTCTTCGTATGCTGTATAATCAGGAATAAAGTGTCCCATATTAATATGACCAAATGAAGCAACCAATCTGGCCAAAGCCATTCGTCCGCCACCAGCAATACACACATTTTTATAGGTATATTTTGAGTCAGACTGCTTTCTGAAAATTTGATTGTAATAATCGGCTACTTTTTTTCTTAGATCCAATAATCCAGCTACTGGTGCATATTCGCTATTTTCAGCATTAATATGCAATTGCTTGTGAATGGGATCTCCTGAAATATTTTCAGTATCAGGTGCACCTTGACCCAAATTTGCCCAAGATGGATCTTTACTAGAGTAACCCATTTGAGTGGCTCTTTCTAATACATAGATTACACCAGTTTTAGGAACTTCTTTGAAATACTGTAAAAAATCGCTGTTTTTCGTCATCTAAAATACACTCTGAACGAGTGCAAACAGCCTATTTTTTCTCTTTAAATTCTACGTGTTTTCTTACTTGAGGATCGTATTTTTTTAATAATAGTTTATCTTTAGTATTAACTCTGCTTTTTTTTGTAGCATAAGTAAATCCAGATTCACTAACTAATATAACAACTTCTTCTCTATTACCTTTTTTTTTGGCCATCTAATTACTCCTAAAACTTAATTTTTAATTTTTTAACTAGGCTGCTTAAACCATTTTTAGTAATTGTTTTTAATGTTTTAGTCGTTATTCTTAAACGTAATGTTTTACCGTTTAAAGTGAACTTTTTCTTTTTCAAATTCAATTCATTTGTTGTTTTTGTTCGTCTTTTTGAATGCGAAACATTGTTACCTACACGCTTTTTTCGTTTTGTTAATTCATCTTGTTTTGTCATAGTACGTCCCTCTAGGCTAATTTAAGAACAAATACTATATAAAAGTCTTTACAAATTTTCAATATGAAATATCATTTATTTAGTTTAAAAATAAGGAGCCATCATGAATAGAGCTGCAATAATTATTGGATCACCCCCCGGCACAGACTCACAATTTGTTCAGGAATCAGTTCTTTTAGAAGAATATCTCGATAAATTTCACTTTGATAGCAACTTTTTCAGTAGTGAAAAAAACACTGAAATTTACTCACGATTAGCAGTAACACGTGGTATTCGATATTTCCATGATATAGTTCCAATGCCCTTAGAAGCTCTATTTTTTATAGGACAATTTAACAGTGACCTAATCGAATCTGGCATTCAAACTATCGTAAATGAATTTTATTCACTAAAGAAACCTATCGCATTTATTGGTAAGGCAGTGTTTATTGCAACTGATCTAATCGCCAACCCAATACTATCCGCAGGACTATGGCCCCAGCATATATTATTGCTAGAAAAAAAAGGAGCCGTCGTACGTCAGGCGAATTATGACGATGTCGTAGTAGATACGATTAATAATCTCTATTCAACCCCTGGCTTTAATGAAAATGCGTCTATTTCAGAAGCTGCTCAAGGCATAGAAAAAATCGTTAGTTATATTCATGAATCTCTCAGTAAAAACGATTTAAAAAATTAGCTACTAAAAAAATTAGCAGCTATAGAAAAGCGACGCCCTAATCCGAATGATTTTCGAGATAATTTTAACGAAGGCGCTGCTTGTTGCCTTTTGTATTCATTATTGTGTATTTTTTTAAGAATATCCTTGACTAAAGTACGATCAAACCCAAGTTTCAAAATATCACTTTCTGATTGATTTTCGTCAATGAACAACGACAAGATTCGATCTAAAATCTCGTATGGAGGCAACGAATCAGAGTCTTTTTGATTAGGACGAAGTTCTGCCGATGGTTCTTTCGTAAGAGTGCTTAGAGGAATAATTATCTCATGTTTATTCACGTACTCTGATACATGATAGACATCGGTTTTATATAAATCTCCCAGTACACATATAGCACCACACATATCACCGTATAATGTACAGTAGCCCATGGCTAATTCACTTTTGTTTCCGGTTGATAATACAAGTGCCTGCGTTTTATTTGCAAGCGCCATCAAAATTAGCCCTCTTAAACGTGCTTGCATATTCTCTTCAGTAAGATCAGTTTTATAATCTTCAAATAAAGGGCTTGTTGCATTTAGAGCACTATCAAAAAAATCTTGTATGGGCACAATATCGCAACGAATTCCTAAATTTTTTGCTAAATCAAGAGCATCATCAATACTACCCTGAGACGAGTAATGCGAAGGCATAGCCAGTCCTCGTACGTTTTCAGACCCTAAAGCCCGAACAGCCAAAACAGCAGTTAAAGCCGAATCAATGCCTCCCGATAAACCCAAAATAACTTTTTTAAACCCCGTCTTTTGAACATAGTCTCTAATACCCAACACCAGTGCATCATGATAAAGTTGAATCGGATCTCTACATGGTAAAAATTCAGAACAGACGCTTATATTGGCCGTATCGATTAACATAAAATCTTCTTTAAACGATGCCAACTGAAAAATAAGTTCCCCCTCTTTACTAAGAAGCATCGATGCCCCGTCAAAAATAAGCTGATCGTTTCCGCCTACCTGATTCACCATTATTACAGGACAGTTTAATGTCTTAGCATGCCGAGAAAATACAGCTCGACGCTGCTCTTGCTTAGAAACATCAAACGGAGAAGCAGAAATATTAATAAACACACTAGGCCTTAAACTCGTAGCCTCTTCAACTGTCTTAATGTAAAGCGATTTATTTTCCTTACTTAAGCCCTCGTACTCAGCCCAGGCATCTTCACAAATACTAAACAAAATGCACTGATCTTTATACAAAAATACGGTTTGAACGCTAGCCTCTTTAAAATAACGCTTTTCATCAAAAACATCGTAATTAGGCAAATTTTGCTTGTGTTGTTTAAATACCAAAGCCCCCTTGAGAATAACAATAAGACTATTATACAGTGCATTATCTTCATAAAAAGGAGTACCAATTGCAATAGCCAAAGTTGGGTAGTTTTCAGAAACTCGAATTAAACGCTGTATAAAGCTATGAACAGTCTCAATAAATTTATCACAAAGCCATAAATCTTGTGCCGGATAGCCAGTCAACACACACTCAGAAAAGACGATTAAATCAGCCGTCTTAGAAAAAGCATTTTCACATGCATGACTAATTTTAGAAAAATTTTGTTCGAAGTCCCCCACTTTAGGATTTATCTGTGCCAGAAATATTTTCATGAATCAAGTGTAATTCAGAATAAATAAAAGTTTAAGTTTGAAATTATGATTAAGAATTTCGCCTGTACTTAAAAGGTGCCGGTTCAAAGGTACCACCCTAATTTTTCTCATATAAAAGCCTGGCTACCTGTTGTGAAAGGTAGCCAGGCACTTTGAAGGCACTTTCAAAAACAAGTCATAACTTGGTATTATACATTGCAAATGTCTACACAATTACAACTCGAATTCGAATTCAAAATTACTAAAAAGAAAGAATTAGTTCTAGCTTACAGTATCTATTTCGATTTAAAAAAACTGTCACTTCAATTGCATGATATGATGCAGTTTTTATATAAATACGAAAATGAATTAAGCAAATCTGACTCTGATTTTTTGTTTTTTATTTCGAAAGTTACCAAAAAAATCGCCTTTGATAACGAATTTGTACTCGGCATTAGTTACGATGAAGACATGTGCCTGTTTTTTCATCACATTATTAACAAAGAAATTCCCTGCGATTGCATTAATGACGACGGTACTCAAGAGCTAGATTATCATAGCCCGCTACCCTTACAAATTACAGTCAATCAAAGTGGATTAAATTTATTGTGCAGCGTTCAAAGTCGATCCTTTTTATTAGCTGCCCCCCAGCGCTGTTTATTCTTGCAACATGATAAATACTATTATTGCTATTGCGATGGGTTTATCAGGCCTTTATCGCACGATTTATACAATTTTATTGCCAACTGTTTAGATGAGTCATCTTTTAAAATTCAAGATACCCATGACCAATTTCAATTTATTAAAAATATTTACACACCTTATAAAACGTTACTCGACTGGCAAATTCGCGCTGACTTTTCATCGCTAATCCCTGAAGATATTACTCCAGACCCTTTAGTCACCTTGCGTTTAGAAGGACAACAACTTTTATTAGACTTATCGTTTCAATATGACGGAGTGGTTGTAAGCAGTAGCAACACAGATAAAGAAATTATCAATAGAAAAACCGGTAAAAAAATGCGACGCATGCCCGATATGGAACTTATTTTTCAACAAGATTTGATGGCCGTCTTTCAAGAATACGACCTACCATTTTTCTTAAATAATCCCGGAGATATTGCCAAATTTTTAGATAAAGTTGTTCCCCAATTAATTGAACGTGACTGGGCCGTAAATTCAGATGTCAAAGAATTCCATGTTCATAAAGACCCCCTAAACCTAGAGTTCACAATAGGGTCTTCGAATAAAGATTGGTTCTTCTTTGAACCCAGTTGTCAAATTTTAGATCAAAAAATGTCGTTACAAGAAATTGCAGCGATGATACTTGATAACCAGGGATATATTAAAACAAAAACAGGCTTTGTAAAATTATCTCAAGATTCTCAAAAAGAACTAAATTCTTTAGCTAAACTGGGCGCTTTTAAAGTAGGACAACGCTTTTCAAAACGCGATATTCTGCCCTTAATGACCGCTTGCAACGCAAAAGGCAGCACTGAAGACTCTCAAGATATGATTAACAACATTAAGGGATACACGGCTGACCAATGCCATATTACGCCTGATTTTAAAGGAGAATTACGGAATTATCAGCAATATGGGGTACACTGGATGAGTTTACTGTCAAAAATAGGCCAAGGCGGTATTTTGGCCGATGATATGGGTTTAGGCAAAACCATTCAAACACTAGCATTTACAGCATCGCTCGACGAAAAGGGCCCTACCCTGGTCATTTGCCCTACCTCATTAATTTACAACTGGCAAAATGAAATTCAAAAATTTTTACCCACAAAAACCAGCATTGCTTACACAGGAACTAATCGCCATAAAGAATTAAACAATTTTGAAAACACCGACTATATTATTTGTTCTTATGGCATTATCAAAAATGATATCGACCATATTTCATCGATACATTATAAAGCGATTATTATTGATGAAGCCCAATATATTAAAAATCCTCAAGCGCAAATTTCGCAAGCTGTTAAAGAATTATCGGGGAACTTTAAACTAGCAATGACGGGAACCCCTATCGAGAACTCTCTACAAGATATATGGAATTTGTTTGACTTTGTTATGCCAGGCTTTTTAGGAACAAAAAACGAATTCGATTTTTCGATTCGAAACGATGATTTATCTTCATTAAAAGCCCGAGTAAAACCCTTTGTATTACGCCGAGAAAAACGTGAAGTACTTGATTCACTTCCCGAAAAAACCGAAATTATTCAAAAATGTCCATTGTCTGACGAACAAATGGCTTTATATAAATCTGTACTAGAACAAACAAAACAAAGCATGAAAAGTAATAACAAAATTAATATACTAACTGCGCTATTAAAACTGCGTCAGGTCTGCTCGCATCCGGCGATAATCCCTGAATTAAAAGACATGAATATACCAAGTGCAAAATTTGAATTGATCACAGAAAAATTAGTAGAGTTAATCGCCGAAGGCCATAAAGTAGTGCTTTTCAGCCAATTCACAACAATGTTAGACGTATTTGAAAAATGGACAAAAACCGAAGCGATACATTTTGAGCGCATAGACGGTTCAATAAGCAGTGAAAAACGTATCCAAGCCGTTAAACGTTTTCAAGAAAGCACAACGCCTACAGTGTTTTTGATTTCATTAAAAGCAGGTGGTGTAGGCCTAAACTTAACAGCAGCTGATTATGTCATTCACGTTGACCCATGGTGGAATCCGGCAGTAGAATCACAAGCAACAGACCGTGTACACCGTATGGGACAACTGAATAAAGTCATCGTATATAAATTCATCTGCCAAGGCACAATCGAAGAAACCATTCAAGAATTACAAGAAGAAAAACGCCAGTTACTTCAAGAAATAGTAGACGTCGACGGCATACAAGAACGCCAAATCAAAATAGACGACATTAAAAACCTGCTTTTTTCGTAATTTTTTATTATTTATAATTATATTTTGCAATTTTTTTAATTTTTTACTCGTTCCTATATAAGATAACACGTCAACAATTAAAGGAGATTATTTATGGCTATACCAATAAATTCTAACCCTTATATTTCGCGATTATCGACAGGTTATCATAATAATTTAGCTCCTAAAAAAAACCTAAAAAATAGCCCTACCCCCGCAATTCAGGCACTGTCTTTAAACCCTAAATCCCTAATTGAAGCACAGCTTATTCAACACTTAAACAGCACAAAAGGAAATGAAAACAACCAAAAATTAAAAAATTTTTTATCTAAGTATCAAAAAGCTGATGAAAATAACGATCTTGAAAGTTGTATCAACCGCTATTTAAATGCCAACCAATATATACAAGACTTTGAACAAAGTTTTACGAATTATACAAAATATATAAAATACGATTTTTACGAAAAAAAGCGTCTGTTAAACACAAAAAAAATCGAAGCCGAACTTTCTAGTATCGATACCTTGTTGTTAACCAACAAAGTGACTTTGAAAATTACAGATGGCGAATTCACCCCAAAAAATATCAAATTTTTATTTGAAGAAATTTTACTCAAATAAACAATTAGCCCTTAAAAGCATACATATTTAAGATACATCAAAAAATTTCCCTGTAATTTTTTTTAAATAAACCTTAAACAATTATAAATAATTAATATAATTCACAGCCATCCCATAAAAAATAAAAATGCGAAAATGTCACCAAATGCTTAAGATTTGGTATTTGGCGATAGAGCCATGTGTTTGGGGCGCTCCGCCCCCAAGCCCCCGGCCTCATTTCTTTTGGTGGCAAAAGAAACGAAGGCAAAGAAAACCACCCCCTTACGGAACTTTTCGAATCGCTTGCTTGGCAGAATGTTTTTCGAGTTAGTGCTTTTTTTACCGTGGCCAAGTGGCGCGATTCTCTCATTTCCTTCAGGGGGGACAGACTACCTCACTCGCTTTGCTCGTTCGCTATCGTGTAGATAACTGTAGAGACGCATTGCCATGCGTCTTTTTATTGGCGTTTTGTGTTGGCATTGCGTATGACCATTGAAGAACGACAAAGAGAGTATTTGAGCTAGGACAGTTCCGCAGCCCAAACACGAACTTGGAGCGATGAAAACGTGAAGAAGCCCTTGCCGCTGCACTTTTTTGCTTCCCTTTTTTGCTGCCGGGAAAAAAATGAAGTCGGGGTTCTTAAGGGGTGAAGCGCACTTAATCGTCTCTTAAGAAAAAATATTTATTTGAATTGGCGGTTTTTTTACCGTGAATAGTTAAAAAAACACAAACTCTCTTTTTGCCATTTTTTCTTTTCTTGAACTTAATCAATTGAAACTTTTACTGCTTTTTTACATATTATGGGATGGCAGTGATAAAAAATGCATCTAAAAATTTCGCTGCAATATTTATTTAATTCTTCCGTCAACAACTATAAAGACGTATTATAAGATAAACATTAATTTACAATTAAGGAATCATCATGTTAAGCCCACTTAAAACTAACGCAATACCATTAAATAAACCAACACCTCCAAACAATCTTGCTCAAAAGAACACATTTTTTGATGAATTATTTAAATCACATCAAACACAAGTTCTAAATAAGCATTTATCAACAAGCGATAAAAATGATTTTTTAGAAAAAACAAAAGCATATATAAGATCAGGCGATTATAAAAAAGATTTACAAGAATTAGTAAAAAGTTATACAAAAGGACAAAGCGAAAAAGACATTCAAGTTGCCATCAAACATCTTGATTTAAATAATAATAAAGAACGACATTTAGAAGCCGCTTTTAAAGTATTAAAAACTTTATTAAAATCCAAAAGTTTCAACCAAGCCCCTAAAGAAGAAAGTATCCAAAAAACAACGCCCACTTTGCCAATTATTTTAGTAAACCCCTGTTCAACAAACACTAAACCAAACAATACAGTGACAAACACGGTTGATAATCAAATAGTCACTTTATTTGAACAGGTAAAAAACTGTAATACAGCCCAAAATATAAAAAATCTTAGCTCCCACTTAAATGAGATAAATTTACTTTTAAAAAAGAAAGAAAAAGTAAGCGAAAGCACTGTAACAACTATATTCAAAAATCTAAATAAGGCTAGCTTTAATCACTCTAATAAAAAAAATAATGCTTTAAAAGGGCTTTCAATCACTGCAAAAATATTAATGTTCTCTATAATCGGCTTTATCCCTGGTTTAATATTGTACGCTGCAATTCAAACCATAAAAAATCTTAAAACATCGCAAGAAGAGCAGTATTTACTTGCATTAGATAACACAGCAAATAAAATCCTTAAACAAAGTGACACTAAAAACCTTAGTCAAAACACACTCTCACATGTCTTATCAAACCCCGATAGCAAAGACGTCGTTTTGCAGTCTATCCATAAACACAGTACTCATTTACAAAAACTAGCAAATTCTATAAAAACTAAAACATGGTCTAAAAATTTCTTAAAGTTTTTAGACTCTAAAAAAAGTGACGATTTAAAAAAAGAATTAATAAAAGATAAAGAAACCTTTGATACCGAATTAAAAAATACTACAGTGGGACGAAACGCCATTTACACGCTGAATAACAAAATAAAAACCAATACGGACCTAATAAATAAAACAGAAATCGAAAAACAAAGTTTAGAGGAACTAAAACAGAAGTTACAACACATAACCAAACTAAAATCAGACATGAATTCAGCTAAAATATTTAATAAATCTTTGTATGCTACATTAGAAAAGAAATACTCTGACGCTAAAAATAACTTTGAAACACAGTACCTCAAACTAATCCATACAAATGCCTTCAAAAATCTTAATAACCCAAAATACACGCCTTCTCGTGATCAATCCGGCAAGTCTCAAATGAAAATTATTGATAAATTACTTGAAGAAAATAAAAATAATTCTAAAACCCTTTTTTCAAACCATGTGTATTATTGCAATGCATCAAAAAATATTTTTAAACGTTTGTCTAATGCCGAACTTCAAGACACCTCTATATTAATCTCTTTACTTTCTACACAAAACAAAGGCTCTGTTTATTCTTTAATAAAAGAACTTAAAAAACGGCATTTATCATTAATTCTTGGCTCTGATAAAAAAGATGCATTATTAAAAGAAGCGGATTCACTAAAAATCCCTAGTTTAATAAAATATATTAAAAAGCTGTAAATAAACCTAGTTTCAAGGTATAATTAGCAAGAGTTATTGTTAAAGAATAAGAATAATGAGACAATAACAAATATAAAAATAAATAAAGACTCGATATTTGTTACCCGTTAGCAGCAGATTTGCGTTTCTTAAGAAGGAAGATTAAAAGATTATGAATACCGTTACATTTAAAGATTTAGGATTATCAGCTGTTTTACTCGATGCATTAGAACAAAAAGGGTATGAATTCCCTACCCCAATTCAAGTTCAAACTATTCCACTAATGTTATCAGATGAAAAAGATATTATTGGTCAGGCCCAAACAGGAACCGGTAAAACGGCTGCATTCGGATTACCTATTTTAGAAAAAATCAGCGAAAACCAAGACCACATTCAAGCGTTAATATTAACTCCAACACGTGAGCTAACTCTACAAATTACAGAAGAGCTTAAGGGCTTAATGGGAAAAAAACGATTAACCGTTACTGCTATTTATGGTGGCCAATCAATAGATAGACAACGTCAAGAATTACGATCAAAAGTAGACATTGTTGTGGGTACTCCAGGCCGATTAATCGATCATTTAAAAAGCAAAAATTTAAATTTAAGTAAAATTAAGTTTTTGGTTCTTGATGAAGCCGATGAAATGCTTACTGATGGCTTTAAAGAAGAAGTTGAAGAAATATTAAGCCGTGTCAATACAGATAGAAAAACACTGCTTTTCTCTGCCACCATGCCCCAAGATATTTTACGTTTAGCTGAAACCTACATGAAAGAATACACAATGGTTAAAACGAAGCGTGAAACAATGAATGAAAGCTTAACCGAGCAATTTTATTACGAAGTACGTGAGGCAGATAAACTTGAAGCATTATGCCGAATTATAGATGTAGTAGCTGATTTTTACGGTTTTATTTTTTGCCGAACAAAACGCGATGTTGATTTAATTTCTGAAAAACTAGTGCAAAGAGGCTACAATGCCGAAGCTATGCATGGTGATTTAAGCCAACATCAACGCGAAAGAGTACTTCAAAAATTCAGAAAAAAGCATTGTAATATACTGGTAGTAACAGACGTAGCCTCGCGCGGAATCGATGTAAAAGGGCTTACTCACGTTATTAACTTTGCCATTCCGCAAGACCCAGAATCGTATGTACACAGAGTAGGACGTACAGGACGCGCAGGTAAAACGGGTACTGCTATTACACTAGTGTCTCCAAGCGAATTCAGAAAGCTAAAATTTATTCAAAAACTCTCTAATAAAGATATTATCCGAGCAACGATTCCAACCGTTCACGAAATAGTAGAAGCTAAAAAAACTAGATTTAAACAATCGTTAACAGACGCCATACAATTAAATACTTCAAATGGAAACACCTATAACGAACTAGCAAAAGAAATTTTGGTTGATAATACACCTGAAGATATTATATCTGCCCTATTACACTTAGCATTTGCTAACGAGTTATCGAAAGAAAGCTATAAAGAGATTCGTG
>JBILGQ010000083.1:0-5389 GCA_044350955.1 Candidatus Marinamargulisbacteria bacterium
TTGTTTATATAATTTCTGTTTCAGATTCATGAATAACCATTTTAGATAATTCTTCTTTAATAATAGTATTCATATTACTCTGAACAGCAAAAAAGGCCATTCTAAGAGCACTACAAATGGCTCTTGGCTTAGCAGAACCGTGAGCAATAATTGTAATGCCATTTATTCCCAAAATATGAGCGCCACCATATTCATCGTAATCAAATTTTAATTTAAAGCGTTTAAACGCAGATCTCAAAAAAAGTAACCCAATAAAGCTTAACACAGATGTTTTTGCTTCTTTCTTAAAGAAATCTTTAAATAATGTTGTTATACCTTCCCCAAACTTAAGTAAATTATTACCCACAAAGCCATCACAAACTACAACATCAGCACGACCTTGAGTTAAACACTTCCCTTCTACATTTCCAATAAAATTAAATTTTTGCTCCGCTAATAAATTAAATGTTTCGCGGCTCAAATCATTCCCTTTGTCTTTTTCTTCACCAATATTTAACAAACCAACCCGCGGTGATTTCACGCCCATAACTGATTTTGAAAAACAATGACCCATAATTGCAAATTGAACCAAATGCGCAGATTTACAATCAACATTTGAACCCATATCCAGCATAGTAAAATGCCCTTCTGCACAAGGAATTGCTGCGGCCAATGCGGGGCGATCCACGCCTGGCAAACGACCTAAAATAAAGGTTGAGGCGGTTAAAACAGCCCCAGTATTTCCCGCAGATACAAAGGCATGAGCAGCACCTTCTTTAACCATATTTAAACCAACATGTATAGATGATTTTTTCTTTTTGCGATAAGATATGGCCGCAGACTCCGCCATTTCAATAGTTTCCTCAGCGTGCTCAATACTTATTCTATCGTGTGGAAAGTTAGAAATAGCAGAAATTTCCTTTTTTAAAAGGTCTTGATCTCCCACCAAAATTACATGAAAGGGATATTTACGAACAGCCTCAATTGCCCCAAAAATGTTACTTTCCGGACAAAAGTCTCCCCCCATAGCATCTAAAGCTATTTTGAAAGTCAACTAAGCTTCCTTAGAGTCTGATTTGTCCTTAACTTTTATAGCAATAATTTGTTTACCATCATAAAATCCGCACTCTGTGCAAACATGATGAGGGTAAGCTAGTTCATTACAATTTTTGCACGCAACTAACTCTGGAACATTTATCTTCCATAATGATCTATGTGTTCTTTTTCTAGCTTTCGAACGTCGCTTCTTAGGTACTGGCATATATTTTCCTTATAATTTCTAAATTAAGTAGATTAATAGTAAAAATTTTCGATTTTTTTGTCAATGTTGAACTTCATAAATCAAACCAATAAGAACAAAATAATTAATTATAAACTAGGGTAAAATCGCATAAATTAGATATTTCGCGACAGAGCCATATAAATATATACAAACAAAAAGGCCTGTACAAAGACAGGCCTATTTTCAAAAAAAATTACAAACTAATTTGGATAAGAAATTTTAGTTGTCAAAATGGTTGCTAGGTTATTCTGTACTTTTAAAGTACCCTTTGCAACAATAAATTCTTCTTCTTTCTCATAATTTTCTGAATCAGAATAATACACAGAGGTTTCATTAATACTTGTAACCAATGTTGTATGTTCTGGAAGAACACCCAGTTCCCCAGATGGGGTAAACAATCTAAAAGTGAAAACTTCCCTTTCAAATTGTTTACCCTCATGGGTAATAACTTGTAATGTCAACCGATCAGAAGACATCTATGAATCCTGTAATTCTTTTGCTTTAGCAAGTACATCACTAATTCCACCTGCATAAGCAAATGCCTGTTCAGGTATATCATCATACTTACCTTCTAAAATGCCTTTAAAACCAGCTACAGTATCCTCTTTCTTAACAAACTTACCAGGATTACCCGTAAAGGCTTCTGCTACAAAGAAAGACTGAGAGAAAAACTTTTGAATTTTTCTAGCTCTATTAACCGTAATTTTATCTTCTTCAGACAACTCATCCATACCCAAGATTTTAATAATATCTTGAAGCTCTTTATATTTTTGCAATACTGCAATAACTTGGTTCGCTACAGCAAAATGCTCTTCGCCTACAACAGCCGCTGTAAGAATCGTCGATGATGAATCAAGAGGATCAACAGCTGGATAAATACCTGAAGATGCTATCTGACGAGATAGTACAGTTGTTGCATCTAAGTGAGCAAATGTAGTAGCTGGAGCAGGGTCAGTTAAGTCATCTGCCGGAACATATACAGCTTGCACAGACGTTATAGATCCTTTTTTTGTTGAGGTAATTCTATCTTGCAACTCGCCTAAGTCAGTACCTAAAGTTGGTTGATATCCTACAGCAGAAGGCATACGTCCTAGTAGAGCTGATACTTCAGCACCTGCTTGTACGAATCTAAAAATATTATCAATAAATAATAATACGTCCTTTCCTTCATTATCACGGAAGTACTCTGCTTGAGTCAAACCACTTAAAGCAACTCTAAAACGTGCGCCAGGTGGTTCATTCATCTGACCATAAACAAGAGATGTTTTATCTAAAACGCCTGATTCAGACATCTCTAACCATAAATCGTTTCCTTCTCTTGTTCTTTCACCCACGCCAGTAAATACAGAGTATCCTCCATGCTCCATGGCAATGTTACGAATTAACTCCATAATAAGAACCGTTTTACCTACACCAGCACCACCGAACAAGCCGATTTTACCCCCAACTGGGTAAGGAGCCAATAAATCGATAACTTTAATACCAGTTTCAAAAACTTCAGTTTTTGTACTTTGCTCTTCAAAAGAAGGCGCTTCTCTCAAAATAGGCAGTCTAGTCTTTGTCTCAATAGGTCCTTTAAAGTCAATAGGATCACCTACGACGTTCATAATACGACCTAGAGTTTCTACACCAACAGGAACCGTAATTGGAGATTCCGTATTCGTTCCACTCATCCCTCTTACTAGTCCATCGGTACTATCCATAGCAACCGTTCTAACGATGTTATCGCCTAAATGCTGCATAGTTTCAAATACAATTTTTTTACCTTCATTATTCATCAATACGATAGCATCGCCTTGAGCTGGTAAATTACCTTGCTCAAACTCGAAGTCTACAACTGGACCAATAATCTGATTAATTATTCCTTTATTAGACATTCTATACCTCCTTAAATAAATTACCCAACCAAAGCCTCAGCACCTGCAACAATTTCAGTTAACTCAGTCGTTATTTGAGCCTGTCTTTGTCTGTTATAAACAAGCGTTAAATCGCCTATCATATCACGCGCATTATCCGTTGCAGAATCCATAGCTGCCATTCTAGCACCTTGCTCTGCAGCTGAACTTTCTAAAAACGCAGAATACAACGAAAACTGAACAAACTGCTTACATAAAACCCTTAAAACCTCAGTTTCCGAGGGTTCAATCAAAATATTAGCTTCTGTATTTTCATCAACAAATTCCGTATAAGGAACCGGAAACAATTGCTTGTTCACCAAGTTACTTGAAACTGCCGTTTTAAATTCACTGTAAAATACAGTGATAGATGAATACGCATTGCTTTGATACAACTCTGAAATTTCATCTACTACAGGCTCAACCTTAGAAAGATCAAATTTATCCTGAAAATTCTCAAACGTTTTAACAATTGTTAAGCCACTACGCTTAAAACTCTGCACACCTTTTCTACCAAATATAATTAACTCAACCGTCTTTTCACATTTAGAAATATAGGTTTTTAGTGCTTTATGTAAATTTGTATTAAATCCACCACATAAACCTCTATCTCCTGTAATCAAAAGAATTAATTCTTTCGTCGAATCTACAGGAATCATCAAGTCATTATCTATTAGGCCATCAGTTTGATGAGCGACCAAAGAAATAGAACTATTAACGGATTTCACCATAGCGCGTGAAGAAACAGCCTGATGAACTAAGCGCTTAAACTTTGCTGCCGCTACCATTTTCATGGCTTGCGTCATTTTTCGAGTTTTCTTAATCGATTCTATGCGCTCTTTAATATCTTTTAACTGTGACATGATTTATCTATACAAATAATCGCTTAACAGTATTAATAATATCTTTCAATTTAGCTTCCATAGCATCATCAAGTTTTTTCTTTTCTTCAATTTCATTCAAGAAAGAACCGTATTCACCAGTTAAAACTGTATTTAACTCTTGTTCAAATCCAATAATTTTTGAAACTTGAACATCATCTAATAAGCCATTAACCGCTGCAAATACAATAGCAATCTGCTGAGAAATACGTTGAGGTTTATATTGATCTTGTTTAAGAATTTCAATTAAACGCTTACCTCTTTCTAATTGTTTAAGAGTGGCGCTGTCTAAATCAGAACCAAACTGAGAAAAAGCCTCAATTTCCCAATACTGAGATAAGTCTAATCTCAAACGACCAGCCACTTTTTTTGTAGCTGCAATTTGTGCGTTTCCACCTACACGAGAAACAGAAATACCAGGATTAACAGCAGGTCTAATCCCTTTATTAAACAGGGTATTTTCAAGATATATCTGCCCATCAGTTATAGAAATAACGTTCGTTGGAATATAAGCAGAAACGTCTCCAGATTGTGTTTCAATTATCGGAAGTGCAGTTAAAGAACCGCCTCCCTTTGCATCTGAATATTTTAATGCACGCTCTAGCAAACGTGAATGTAAATAGAAAACATCTCCAGGATAAGCTTCACGACCAGGAGGACGTCTTAATAACAAAGATAATTGTCTGTAAGCAACAGCATGTTTTGACAAGTCATCATAAATAACTAAAACATGTTTACCGTTATCTAAAAACTCTTCCCCCATTGCACACCCAGCATAAGGAGCTAAGTATTGCAACGTAGCAGATTCAGAAGCACTAGCATTTACAATAATCGTATAATTTAAGGCGTCATGATCTTTTAAGGTTTGAATAATACGAGTTACGGTCGACTTTTTTTGTCCGATCGCTACATAAATACAAACAATATCTTTACCTTTTTGGTTAATAATTGTATCTATGGCTATGGCTGTTTTACCAGTTTTTCTGTCACCAATTATTAACTCTCTTTGACCACGTCCGATTGGAATCATTGTATCAATACACTTGATACCTGTTTCCAAACTTTCAGTAACTGGTTTTCTGTCACAAACACCCGGAGCTACGCGCTCGATCGGACGACGTTTAGTGGTTTCAATAGACCCAAGTCCATCAATAGGCTCACCTAATGGATTCACAACACGCCCTAAAAGTGCTTCACCTACAGGAACATCCATAATACGTTTGGTACGAGATACTTCCTCGCCTTCTTTAATAGTTTTACCATTACCTAGTACAACAACACCTACATTATCTTGCTCTAAGTTAAAACAGACACCATAAACACCTGATGAAAATTTAACCATTTCACCAGAC
>JBILGQ010000084.1:0-5371 GCA_044350955.1 Candidatus Marinamargulisbacteria bacterium
TCATCTGAATTCCCATAAGTCCTATACCTCCCAAATAACGCTAGCTTTGTCTTATTAGCAGGGTCATTTCTATCACCAACAGCAAATATGGCTCCAGGATAATAATTATCCATAGTAGACCCTATACTCCTAGTTGATTTTAGTTCAAGACTAGTAGAATCAAATTCTATAAGAAGGATCTTATCTTTTTGACCTACAGTAGTAGCACCAATCGCGTAAATTGTTGTATTATCTACGCTAATCCCGCTATTAAGAGAGTCGTCTTCATCTGTTCCAAAAACCTTGCTTTTAACAACACCATCTTTATTTACACTAAGTATAAGGGCATCATCACTTCTAACAATTCCGTTTGTTATATATCCAAATAAAATTACTTCTTCAGGGTTTGAAGGATTTTGAATCATCCTATACAGAGTAGAACTTTCATCTAAATTTATTTCAAAAGTTTTTTCTTCAAGACCCATTCCATCCAAAAACGTAACTATTATTTTGCTACCACCATTTGAATATGCTAAAGCCTTACCATTTGGTAGATCGATACCCAAATGATAAGATTCAACATCTGGTGTTGTAGCAATAAATTCTGAACTAATCGCCTCAGTTAAATGACTCTCAGGTAAATCAAAACCATTGGTAATTGAAGATGGCAAAGTAGAGTTTAAGCCTTTATCTGTAAGATTGAAAGCACTAACCTGTGCAGTATCACGAGTAGTATTAGTATTACTTGAAGTACCGGATACAAAAGCCGAGCTAACCGCTGTTTTAATATACGTTCGAAAAGATGGCGTCAGTCCAATTTTTGGCATACTAATATAAATACCACAAAAAACCTATAAACTGCAATTCTAAAGATGCCAGACGAATATGAGTTTGCTATACTAAGCTTATGTATATCGAAGGAAAATTTCAACTATCTACAAATCACCATGACATTATAGCTCCTTATTCAAAAATCAAACTTGGAACTGTATATTATGCCGACGACAATAAGTTAAAGTCCGCTCTTACATACGCCGAAAAAGAATTTAAACACATCAAAAATATTAATCCCTCAAACATACAAAAAGGCCTAAAAGAACTTCACGATTTACTAAATACACATGCCACAGAAATGGCAATCTTAATTTCTCAAGAAGCAGCCAAACCCATATCGTTAGCCAAAGCAGAAGTACAACGCGGTTTAGCCGTCATAAAAGACGGCATCACATATGCCACTATCATGGAAAAAAAATTACCGGCCTTTTTAGGTGATGATAAACCTAATCATCACGCGTATAGCAAACGATTTCCGAAAGGCATTTTAGTTGGCATTACTCCCTATAATTTTCCTTTAAACTTAGTTCTACACAAACTAATCCCAAGCATAGCTAGCAAGAACGTGATGATTATAAAACCGGCCATTCAAACCCCACTTACCGCCTTGTTTTTAGCAAAATTATTCGATCAAACATCACTCCCTAAAGCCTTATTCCAAGTATTACCCTGTGATAACACTATCGCCCAAAAATTAATCGAAGACAAACATGTACACTGTTTATCGTTTACAGGCAGCACAACAGTTGGAAAACACTTACAAAAACTCATTCCACACAAACAAGTATTATTAGAATGTGGCGGAATGGCAACGCTGATCGTTGATGAAACTGCCAATCTTAACAATGCCGTTACTGCGTCTATCACAGGTGGCTATAATTATGCGGGACAAACCTGTATTTCAGTGCAACACGTGTATGTCCATCAGTCGCTATACAAGTCGTTTCGAGAATCTTTTATAAAACAAGCCGAGCAATTAATTTACACTGATCCTCTAAACGAAAATGCGCATTTATCGGGCTTAATTTCTGTCGAAGCAACAGTAAAATTTAAAGCAATGATTGATGATGGCACTGAAAAAGGAGCTAAAAAAACAGTGCTTTTAAGCCCTATTAACAAAGCACTCCCCGAAGTTATTCTACTAGAGCAAGTTCCTCAAAACGCCGCAATTATGCAACAAGAAGCTTTCGGCCCCGTTGTTTGTTTGCATATTTTTAGAAATCATAACCAATTAATAACAACAATAAATAACAGCAATTTTGGCTTACAACATGCTATATTTTCACAAAACGATGCTATTATTGAGCTGTATGGTAATCAGTTAGATGTAGGGACTTTGTTGATTAACGAATCTCCTAGCTTTAGATCAGATTCTATGCCTTATGGTGGGATCAAAGAGTCAGGCAACACCAAAGAAAGTGTATACAGCACTCTCTTAGAATTTAGCCACGAAAAATTTATCATTCGTAAAAATTAATCTCTTATTTTTTATATTTTTTCTGCTCTTAAAAACAAGCATCCTCGACTGAGTTCAAAACAAAAAGTCAAGCTAAAACAAATCGAAAATTTCTTTTACAACAAAAGATCAATATAATCAATTTTTGTCCAATTTATTCGTATTTTATTGCTTTTAATTAAAAAAAACAGCAAGGTTTTCGTTGACTCTAATTATTAAAAAGTATTATCTTATATAAGAAATAAAACGAAATAATTCTAAAAAATAGAATGGTGTATTTTATTTAAATTTTCATAAAATTATATAAAAACACAAAAGAGGAGAGAGGGATGCTTATGACCGAAAATGACATGCTAATTATTAAACGAAATGGAGAAAGCAAATCGTACGATAGCCAACGTATTTTTAATGCGATTCAAAAAGCCTTTCAATCAGAAAACATAAACGATATTACCACTGTTTCTACTATTACCAATAACGTTGATAAAAGTATCAGAGAAAAACAAGCAGCCGAACAAAGCACTATTTCAGTTGAAGACGTACAAGATTTAGTAGAACAAGCCTTAATGACACAAGGGTTCCATAAGGTATTACGAAACTATATTTTATACCGCGAACTACGACACAAAGCGCGACTAGAATCTATTTTAGAAAAAGTAAAGCACCATGAATTAAAAGTTAAAATTTCAGACCAAGACAGTGTTATTTACGACCAGGTACTGATCGAGCAAAAACTACGTCGTTTATCTCAAGATTTATATAAAGTATCTATTCGTGATATTAGTGATTCTGTCACCAAACAAATTTATGACAATATTCCTCAAAAAGAATTGGATTTATTATTATTATCGGCTTGCCGTGAACGCATTGAACAACATTTTCAATACAGCTCTTTATCAACACGCCTTGTGTTAGACAGTCTGTACGCCGCTATTTTGGGCAAAGAAATGTACAGTTCAGGCTTAACACAAGCCTACCAAAATCAATTTAAAAACTATGTTGATCAAGCAATAACGCTTGAATTATTAAACCCAGAATTGGCTACGTATAATTTCGATGTCTTATCACAAGCGATAGACCCAAATAAAGATTCTTTATTTCACTATATAGGCATGCAAATATTAGTGGATCGTTATTTTCTTAAAGACAGAGAACAAGAGCAAAGCATTATCGAACTTCCCCAATGGTTTTGGATGAGAATCGCGATGGGATTAGCTGTAAAAGAGAAAAAAGAAGAGCGTGAAATACGAGCTATCGAATTCTATAAAGTCTTATCTAATATGGATCTTGTCAGCTCTACGCCCACCCTATTTAATGCCGGTACTCGTTTTAGCCAAATGAGTTCATGTTATTTAAATTTAGCTACCGATTCATTAGACCACATTTTTAAATTATTCTCTGATAACGCCAAGTTAAGCAAATGGGCTGGTGGAATTGGGTCAGACTGGACCTATGTGCGTGCAACTGGATCAAAAATAAAAGGTACTAACGGAACCTCTCAAGGTATTATTCCGTTTATTAAAATTTTTAATGATGTTGCTTTAGCTGTAAATCAAGGCGGTAAACGCAAAGGTGCTATGTGCGCCTATTTAGAAATTTGGCACCGTGACATTGATCAATTCTTAGAATTAAAGAAAAACACAGGTGATGAAAGACGCCGAGCACACGACGTAAACACAGCTGCCTGGATTCCGGACTTGTTCATGAAACGTGTTCACGAAAATAAAGACTGGACCTTATTTTGCCCCTCTGATGCACCTGATTTACATGACTTATACGGCAAAGCTTTTGAAAAACGTTACGAGGAATACGAAGCATTAAATATGCCCAGAGCCAAAACGATGAAAGCCGCTGATTTATGGAGGCGTATGCTAACTATGCTTTATGAAACGGGTCATCCTTGGATAACATTCAAAGATCCCTGCAACATCAGAAGCCCGCAAGATCATGTTGGTGTTGTACACTCTTCAAATCTTTGCACAGAAATCACACTAAACACCTCTGAAAGTGAAACAGCAGTGTGTAACTTAGCTAGTTTAAACCTCGTTAATATGATTGTAGACGGCAAACTAGATGCAGAAAAAATGGACGCAACAATAACAACAGGTATTCGCATGTTAGACAATGTAATCGATAACAATTACTACCCTACCATTGAAGCCGAAAATGCGAATATGCGTCATCGCGCCATTGGTTTAGGGGTAATGGGATATCAAGATGCCTTATACAAGCTAGATATCGCTTTTGAATCTAAAGAAAATCTTGAATTTTCTGATTATTCCATGGAAATGATTTCGTATTACTCTATCTTAGCTTCATCAAAATTAGCCAAAGAAAGAGGCACTTACAAAAGCTATAAAGGCAGTAAATGGGACAGAGGCATATTTCCGCTAGATACACTTGATATTCTAGAATCTGAAAGAGGATACCCTTTACAAATTGATCGTAAAGCCACCCTCAATTGGCTTCTTGTTAAAGATCATGTTCAACAATACGGAATGAGAAACTCTAACGTTATGGCCATTGCACCTACAGCTACAATATCTAATATTTCTGGCGTATATCCATGCATAGAGCCTGCTTTTAAAAACATGTATATGAAAGAGAATTTATCAGGAAATTTCATCATCATGAATCGTTATTTGGTGCAAGATTTAGAACAATTGGGTTTATGGACAAACGATATACTCAAACAACTAAAATTGCATAACGGCTCTATTCAAAATATTATAGGTATTCCGACGCATCTAAAAGAAAAATATAAAGAAACGTTCGAAATCGATATGAAATGGTTATTAAAAGCAGCTGCTAAACGCATGAAGTGGATTGATCAATCAGCATCACATAATATTTTTATCGAAACAAAAAGCGGCAAATTATTAAGCGAACTTTATACTTTGGCTTGGAATTTAGGTTTAAAAACAACGTATTATTTACGTTCTCTGGGTGCAACCCAAGTAACAAAAACGTCGGTACAAGATGAAAGCGAAGGGTTAGCACAACCAGAACAGATACTTACAAACCCTGCAGTGTCAACGACTTCAAAAAAAGCAACAGACAGCGCAAATATGAACCCAACTCAAACGTATCAACAAGAATTAT
>JBILGQ010000085.1:0-5319 GCA_044350955.1 Candidatus Marinamargulisbacteria bacterium
ACACCTTATTGCCGACCGAACTTGAAACAAAAAATACAGATCATATTATGCCAGAACAACGCATGGGCAGTTGCGCCATTCACAACTTTAAATATGCTTTAAAAGAACAATTCAACATGAACGAAACTGAACTTGGAATGTTAGTATCGACTACTTTACTTGGCATAGGAGATATTATTCAGAAACTAAAAGCCAATCGCCCAACCTCTGA
This sequence comes from Candidatus Marinamargulisbacteria bacterium, assembly GCA_044350955.1. Taxonomy (GTDB): domain Bacteria; phylum Margulisbacteria; class Marinamargulisbacteria; genus JBILGQ01. The sequence continues at coordinate 212 of JBILGQ010000085.1, forward strand.
ACCCGTTCTTATTAATGCTTATTCTTGCTTATCAGACATTTCAGATTCTGAAGGGAAAAAAGGCCTAACTCGAAAAGAAGTAGAGGAAGCAAATATATTTACAAAACATTTTATAGATAAACACTACGCAAGCAATCCGAAACAAGCAAAAGAAAAAGCTAAATTTTACGGAGGAAAAGTAACCGTCATTAAAATACCAAGCACTTCGAACTTAAAGGAAATAAAATTACAAATAGCAAAAAAAGAAAAAAGCATCAAAGTCACTACTGCTTGGGAATTTAAAGATTACGGCAGTATAAATGAAAGAGAAAAAAATTATCAAAATCTAAATGTAGTCGTTGAATACGAAGGCGATAAAATATGTCATATGGATGGCATATCAAACACGTAGAGTGTTTCACGTGAAACATTTTTGCTGCAAAAGCCCCTATATATACTTTAGGCTAATAACTTAATACAGCAAAATAAAGCTTAAAGTCTCTTTTCTATACTCAAAAATAGACCTTATTTATAAAACTCCTTACTACATAGTAGCATCACTATAATTAGAAATTTTCAAATATTTTTATTGAAATTATAGGTTAACTATTATATAAAATATGAATTACAAAAAAAATATCTGTACCGTTATATCATATAAAATAACGCATAGGAGAAAAATTAAGATGAAACTTAAAATCTTATCAACAGCAGGCCTTGCACTTACAGCCACACATTGCTTTGCTAGCGCTCAATCAAATAAACCTAAACCCGTCGAAGCCCAAACCGCAACCCATGCAACTTATTCCCCCACAGTTACCAACCTATCTTTACCAGCCAGCTGGACAGGCATAATTCCCATGATCCCCCATCATCAATTTGCAATACCAACCTACATTACTGGAACTCAAACAAATACTGACTTTAAATCTGATGAAGAACAAAACAAATATTGGGGTCGACTTTTACAAATCGATGATATAACAGCAACTGATTCTCCAGATGAACCTACAGTAAGCTTAACTATTATATTACTTGCAACTCTATCTACAGCTGTTATTACAATTACTTGCATCACAGTATGCTGCTGTGACCCAGAGTGTTGTAAACTGAAAAGCAATGTACACCCTGAAAGGGTAACACCTGAAAATCATGATCTCCCTCAAAGTTCTAAATCAGAAAGCAATGCAAATACCGAAAAAGAACAACCTGGTAATCAAAGAGTAACACCTAAAAGCCCTGATTCCAGCACCACTTCTTCCAACTCAGAAAATGCCGACTCAAATTAGCACAAAATTTTGTTTTACTTTTTGATCCAGATAAATTAAAGGGCGACCACAAGGGTAGCCCCTACAGAAGACCGTTAGATTCAATCATTCAGAGAGATTGTTTTTTTTACATCTTTACTTTTTTTACTGATTATAGCGCTTCTTGATTAATCTGACAAAATTTGGGATACTTTGTCGGTGAAGAGTGGGCAAGTCCCACTTTTTTTATTATTTATATCACTTAAATAAGAGGTTTTTTATGATAACAATAGATAATTTACTACAAGTAGCCAACCAAATTGAAACAGAAAGAGGCGTTCAACGCGACATTTTGTTTACAGCTATAGAACAAGCGCTTGCATCGGCCTGTCGAAAAAAGTTTACTGATGGCAGCCAAATTGTTTGCGAACTAAACACACAAGATTGCCATGTTAGCTTTTACCGAGTTAAAGAAGTAACAGAAGATATTATTAGCCCGATGACAGAAATCACATTAAAAGAAGCTAAAAAAATTAATCCTAAAGCAGTATTAGGCGATGAAATACCAGTTTATTTCGACCCGCCTGGTTTTGGAAGAACAGCTGCTTTGGTGGCCAAACAAGTCATTATGCAACGCCTTCGTGAAGCCGAAAAGGATTCGATATATGAAGATTTTTTACCAAAGGTTGGTAGAATCATCAATGGATCAGTTCAGCGCATTGAAAACCAAAACTACTTGGTAAATTTAGGCCGAACAGAGTCTATATTAAGATTGAAAGACCAAATTCCTGGTGAATCTTTTCAAGCAGGCGAAACAGTGCGCGTTTATGTTGTAGATATCGAAAAGACTAGTCGTGGTAATATTGTACACATTTCACGTACACATCCGGGATTCCTACAATGCTTATTCGAATTAGAAATTCCAGAAATAGCAGACGGTATTATCGAAGTTAAATCAGTTTCACGCGTGCCAGGTGTTCGCGCTAAAGTTGCCGTTAGAACAAATAATGAGTCTATTGGCGCTGTGGGAACTTGCGTGGGTCAAATGGGTGGACGTATTCAAGCCGTTATTAAAGAAATTGGCGGCAGCGAAAAAATTGATGTTTTAGAATGGGCTGATGATGCAAGACAATTCATTTCTAATGCTTTAAAACCTGCTAAAATTTCTCACGTATATTTAACAAATGTGGATGAGAGACAGGCAACTGTTGTTGTGCCTAACGATCAACTATCGTTAGCTATTGGTAAACAAGGTATTAACGTTCGTTTAAGCGTTAGTTTAACTAAATGGAATTTAAATATTATGAGCGATTCAGATTTTCAAAATTCTGATATTAAAATTCCCGAATCATTTACTCAAAGCAATTTAAAATTTTCGGCTGAATCAGAAAAAAAAGAAGAACTCTCATTACAATATAGTTCACTAGCACAGGCTATTTCTAGATCTATTCAAAAAGAACAAGCTGAAAGCCAATTAACAAATTCAGAAGACGAACAACTCATGAAGGTTACTGATTTAGCTAAAATGCTTGGTTACAAAACAAAAGAATTAATGGATAAAGCTGAAAGCAAAGGTATTATCATTTCAAGCAGTAGAGCTAAATTAAGCGCTGAACTTGTTAATGAAATTAAAGGTAAACTATAACACATGAAGGTTCAGGATCTAGCTAAAGAATTAAATATGAGTTCGAATGCCTTATTAGGCGTTCTGAAAGAACAACGCATACGTGTTACGGGTGTAAATACTAAAATCGATCCCGGAACTGCTGATCGTATTAAAAACTTTATTCGCAACAAAGCTAGAAATGAAAAAAAAGAAAAACAAAGCTATGAAGCAAAAGTCCTTGAGCTAAGCAAAGACAATATTAAAGTCTCTGAATTAACTCAATTCTTTGGAATATCGCTTGCCGATATTATGCGCTCGTTTTTAAAACGCGGGTTATTAGTAACGATAAACTCTGAAATCGATTTAGAGACAGCCCAAGAAGTAGCCAAAGAATTTAATATTATCATAAATAAAGAAGACACCTCTGTACAAGAAGAAATAGGGCTTAAAACCTCTATGATGGACATCGAAGACAGGGCAACCGATGCCCAAAAAGCAAGTCTTATAAAGCGTCCTCCTGTTATTGCCATTATGGGACACGTCGATCACGGAAAAACATTACTTCTTGATAAAATCAGATTGTCTAATGTAGTAGCAAAAGAAGCAGGTGGTATTACACAACATATTGGCGCTTACCAAGTAACTTACGCCGGAAATAAATTAACCTTTTTAGATACGCCAGGCCATGCAGCCTTTACCTCTTTACGAGCAAGAGGCGCACAAATAACGGATGTTACTATTCTTGTAGTCGCAGCTGATGATGGGGTAAAACCTCAAACTATAGAAGCACTTAATCATGCTCAAGCTGCAGACGTTCCGATTATTGTTGCCATAAACAAAATTGATAAACCAGGTGCCAATATTGAACAAGTGAAACAACAGCTATCTCAGTACAACCTTGTAGCAGAAGAATGGGGTGGAAGTACCATTTTTGCACCAATATCAGCAAAAACTGGCGAAGGAATACCTGAATTATTAGAAATGATTACCCTTGTTACAGATATGCAAGAATTAAGAGCCAGTTTATCAGGCTTATCAAAATCAGTTATTATTGAATCTAAACTTTCTCCTAAACGTGGACCACTAGCCACTATAATCGTTAAAATGGGAACTTTATCTATTGGTGATTTAGTAGTAGTAGACGGATTTTCTGGAAAAATACGCGCCATTTTTAATGACAAAGGCGAATCTATAAAATCATTAGCACCTGGTGATCCGGGTGAAATTTTAGGCTTATCTCAAGTGCCTATGCCAGGCTCTATACTCGAAGCGAAAGCCAGCGAAAAAGATGCAAAAGACTATATAACGCAATACTCTGATGAAAATAAATCAGAAAGTACCGGAAAGAAAATGTCGGTATCTTTAGAAGCATTATCAAATCAGGCAGACGAAGGTAGCTTAAGACAATTAAACTTAATCATAAAATCAGATGTTCACGGTTCGTTAGAGGCTATTAAAGCATCTATTGATCAAATCGACAGCCAAGATATTCCGATTCGTATTATTCACTCTTCAACCGGAGCCATTAATGAAAACGATGTTATGTTAGCAAAAGCATCAAACGGCGTTGTCTTTGGTTTTAATACAGAAATTCCTACTGCTCTAAAAGCAATGTCTGATCAAGAAGGCGTTATTATTAAGAGCTATACAATTATTTATGAAATGCTTGATGATATAGAAAAAATCATTAAAGGGTTATTTAAAACAGAAAAAGTAGAAGTAGAATATGCAGAACTTGTTGTTAGACAACTATTCACATTCTCAAAAATTGGCTGTATCGCAGGTGCTTTTGTTGTCAAAGGAAAAATTGCTAAGCATCACCTAATTCGTGTTATTCGTGATAAAATCACTATTTATGATGGCAAACTGGCCTCTTTAAAACGATTCAAAGAAGATGTTAAAGAAGTCAAAGAAGGATTCGAATGCGGAGTCGTTGCAGAAAAATATGATGATTTTCAAGAAGGCGATAAAATCATTGCCTATAAAATTGAAGAAAAAAAGATAATTTAGTCGCATGAGAAAAGAGCGTATTGCGTCGTTACTTCAATCTGAAATAGCCTCTGTATTACTTAGAACAGTAAACGATCATCGCATTGGTCTTATTAGCATTACAGAAGTTAAATTATCAAAAGATTTTCGAAGTGCTCTGATATTTTACAGCCAAATTGGTAATGAAGAGCAAAAAGAAATAACAATCAAAGCGCTTAAATCAGCTACTCCTTTTATTCACTCTGAAGTATCTAAACAAATTCGTTATATGCAAATCCCAAAATTAC
>JBILGQ010000086.1:0-5285 GCA_044350955.1 Candidatus Marinamargulisbacteria bacterium
AAAATAGTTGTCTCAAAAGATTCTTGCTGTAATTTATCTATAATGTCATTAATTTCATCCTCATTTATCTCGCGATCAACACGTGTTGGCACTAACAATGATCTATGTTTTAATAATTCTTGTAACTTAGCATTAAAAGTCTGTTGAATTTCTGTACTAAAAATCTTAGCCGAATACTTATCGACATAAGCAAATATAGCCTCACCCAAAGCAACTTGTTGCTCAGAAATAAAATAATGCAGGGAAATAGTTGGATCAGAAAACCCAATTTTAACTAAAATCTGATTCTTTAAACTTTCTTCAAGTTGCAGAATACAGGCCGCTAACGCATAATACCCGCTCTTCAAGCCCCTAGAATGATTCTTAATCTGTTCGTCTGAAGTTTTTACTTCATCTAAAATCGCCATAACATCATATCGTCTATCTTTTATATGAACAGGTTCTATAGCTATTTTTTTAACGGCACTCTGGGTAAGTGGGTGATCATAAAGTATTCTGACATAAAAATAAGAACTATCCATATCTTCTGGAATAGTTGAGGGTTTAATAGCGAGAAGACCATCTTCATCAATATCACTGGCTGTAACCCGTATAGTAATAATTTTTTGACCCAAACTGTTTTCTATCAATCCTATTACCGGATAATTATAATACAAATGAGACACACATTTCTGTTGTTGAACCATAAGAAATTTAGCTAAATTTTGAATAAAATCTCTCTCCCACAAAACAGCCTCAAAGATTGAAGCCTTAATAAGATCAGCTACAACAGGTTTAATTCCAGGTGTATTTGGGCTTGTTGCAATAATGCTCCCCGAGGTGGTTCTAGTGGTATTTATTCTTGTTCTAAAAGCCTCTAAATCATCCGTTAAATGTTGGGGTAAAAGTTGTAAAGCCTTATAAAGCGCAGGGTTGTTTAAATAATCTTGTTCACTTGTAGGTTCTTTAATAAGCGCTTGTATTTTGTCTGCTAAACCATCCACGACAAAATCTTGATTACTACGAATAAATTGAAACAAACGATAAGCAATAAATAATGGGTCTATCAATTCATCCTGACTTAAGGGATGTTTTGAGTCAATAAAACGTTGATATAAACTTTTTTTGATAAAATAATGCAACATAAAAAAACTAAACAAAGTGGGTGTGATAAAATTATTAACAATACAAGGACGTCCCTTAATAGAGTCACTTTTAACTATTCCAGACTGACTAACCCCTTTTTTATCACGTCCAAAACGACCATCTGTTTGATCTTCTTCACCTTCAGCCCAAAATCCGGTTAGCTTAAACGAATGACTGGCATCGATGCGCATACCCGAGATACCCGCCTCACCAAAAATAAATATCAACGAGCGACTCATTTTTGCTACATAGCGAATCAACACATACTTAGCCATACTCGCATAACTGCCTATTAAGGATTCCCAATACCTTTTATCTTCAATTTTCTTATAATACTCTTTAAATTTTTCGACTGTTGATATATCCAACTTTTTAATATCAGGCGGCAAATAAGCCTCAAACTCATCTAAAAACTCTCCCTTTTCTAAATAGATAATGCGCTGTGACGATTCATCTTCAAAACGAGCGGCCAATATAAATAACCTAAATAATTCCACTAATTCTTTTTTTGTATCTGTGTCTACAGTCAAGCCAATCGTAAATTTGTTAAGAACTTCAGCTCCGACTTGCTTCATTCCCAAAGCTCTATACGCTGCTTGAAATATAAAATTGTAGGCCTCACCCTCTTCAGTAGAGGGTAAAACTACTTTAGCTCGAATAAGTTTACTCGAAAATTCTTTTCCCATGCTTTGCCTAACTAGGGCATATAACAATGATAACCCATATTTCAAACCTTCATGCAAATACTCTCGTTTATCACTTTCTCTAACATCTTTTCTTTTGCCTCTAGTCGCTGTTTCAACAATTTCAAAAATAGACATTTCATTCTCGACAAAGTCTGTAAAATTGAAAATATTGTTAAATAAATTCAAATTACGTTTATTATCAAAATTATTTTCACCCGCAGTACTTACAAATTGTTTCGCATAAAAAAACAAAATTTCATCATTGCGACCAGTATCAATTAAAATTTGTCTAATCACTTTTCTTAAATACAAAGCTGGTAATTTATCAGACACATAAATACCCACAGGGCTATCGGGTTCTCTTAAAATAATATCCACAATTCCTCTAAAAACAGGGCTTAGTGCATCTAAATTAAAAACCTTCCTCTTAGTCCGTCTATCCACTTCCATATGCTGATCTATCCAATCAGCAAATCTATTTTCTTCTCTAGAAATACGTTTTTTATCCCAGGCCCCTCCTGATCCCTTTGTGATGGGGCCAAGCAATTTCTCTGACAATAAACTATTGTAAAACAAAGAAAAATTACGGACAGCAGGATCGGTCGATTTACTAGCACTTAGATCTTTACTTTTACCATCTTGTTCAATTTTATCTTTAAGTGTTTTTAACAATGCAATATCGCTGCCAGTCCAAGGCTTAAACACTAAGCGTTTTTCTAAACTATTACTGGCATGTAGTCTTTGCTGTTCACCAGTATTATTATCAATAACTAAATTATCATAAAACAAACGTATCCACTGATGTAAATTCGTCGAAACTTTTTCATAATTTAATTTTATTTGAAGCAAAGTGTCTTGCACTTCTTCATCATCCACACAATTAAAGTAGTCTCTAGTTTTTAATTCTAAATTATTCCACAATTCAAATAAATGTTTATTCAAACGAGTGTTTTCTTTCATGTATTTTGATGCCAAACAATCAAGATGATACCCCAACTGTGCAAAATTATTTGGCCAAGGCGTAGCCGAAGCAAGTAAACATAATGGATTGCTTACCGCCCCTTCTACTGATCGTTGTTGATAATAAGACATAATATACCGCATGCAATTTTTTGAACTTATTGTATTCGCAGTGGTTTCGCTATAAATACGATGGGTTTCGTCGCAAACAATCCCCCCAAATGTATCTAAAAATGCATACAATTTTAAAATCCCGTCTCTTTGTTTTTTTGCCAATTCACAGGCATAATTAAATACTTTATCTGCTAATTCGACTTGATCCTCTGCTCTACGACTATCTGATAGCAATCCCTGACAACGCCATATATCTTTCAAGCATTGATACAAGTCGATAATTCTTTCATCAAATGCTTTATCCGAATTAGTAATGCCACATATTTTTTCAATACTGGCCAATAATCTTACATCAGACTTTGAAAACATCTGTTTAAAATTGTCATAACTAACAAAATCATCGATAAAGTTTCTTTTATTAGGCCAAGCAAAACGATGAGCGGGCACACTTTTCTCAACATTTCCATATATGTTACTTAAATTAATTTGAGAGCGATCCAATACATTTTGAATCTTTTTTTTCCAATCATTTGTATTAGACCCGATAATTAATCCAGAATTTTCTTTCTTCGACCTTTTTTTCTTAGAATTTTTTCCTTCATTGATTATTAATATACCTGCTACTTTTAAAATTTGCCTGTATTTATCTTGTTGGCTTGTTCTTTTTGTGGACTCATGAGGATTTAAGCAATTTTGAATATAAGCCGTTAATTTTTCCTTCATAATAATAGTTAAATGCTGCCTAGGCGGCTTTTTGTCTTTAATATCTTGTTGCAATTCACTTATAATCGTATCAATTTCACTAACAGATCCAACTGTTTTGTATTCAAGACCTCTCTCGTCATCAAAAAGCGTTCCTTTTTCATTTTCTAATCCAGCAATATCAGATAAATTGTCTTGCCATGCACTTTGCACATTGTCTTTTGGAACCAATACCAAATAACTTTTTTGTAATCCAGATACGTTATTACGATAATGCTGAGCCATAGTTAATGCGGCAATATACGTTTTACCTGAACCAGTAGGTAAATATAATAAGCTAGCAAGGCCTAGATGCTGATTGACAATCGCCTTTTTAATATGAGGGCTCTGATCTGATCGATCAGACTCCGATCTATCGGCTATTCGCTTAATTAAAGGATGTAGTTCAACTTGACTTTCAGCTCTTCTTATAGAGGCATCTATATCACTTCTTACTCGTTCAATTTCACTGAAATCAATCGTAACATCCCGTTCTTCTGATACCAAAGTATCCCAAAAGCTAGACCCACTTTTTGGTTTATTAAATTTTAATTGCATAGAAGGTCCGTAAGAAGGAATATTTTCTGAATACACTTTAATCGGCAACATATCACCAAGATCTTTATCTGAAAATCGAACGACTGAACAGCGACTATCATCACATAAATATTCCGAATCTTTTAAGGCAAATAAGGTATTAGAAAAAAACTCTGTTGGCCTTAAAGCTTCTACACTGTGTAAAACCGCACTCTTAAAATGCAAACGTACTAAAGTGATTCGGGTCTTATAACTGCCTGGTTCAGGATGCTCTAGGATATGAAAACGTGTTTCAGTTATAGGCTTTTTAGACTCCTTTACAGTCAAACTATGCAACAACTCATCTATTTTTAATAAACAAAAACGATGTAATAATAAGGGAGAATTCTCAAATAACGATGCAGCCTCACGATTAGTAATATTCAACCCTATCAAATTTTCGTAACTTGATAACTCGTCAATATCATGTAAATTCCAACAACCCTTTTTAAGAACTTCACTCTTAATATCAGCAAGACGAGATAAAAGATTCTCTTTAATATCATCAAAAAACTTTCTAGATTGTCTAACTCTTTTAACATTCCCGTCACTAATTGGTGTAAACGAATCAGCAGGACGTTTAACAGGAGCGCTATAACCATTTACAATAGGAGAAGAAATAGGGGAAGCTATAGGTGAGGCAATAGGTGAATTGGAACTAGATTGATCTGTTGCTGGCCCTATCTGAGAAAGCGAAAGCCTTAATCGTCGCAGTATTTTTTTAGGCGGTTGTTCTGAAACAGAAGAAACAGAAGAAACGGGAGAAACGGGAGATCCAAAAACCATTTTAAAATCCTTATTATAAAAAATATGACAATTCTTTTCTTTCTTAACCAAATTACGAATTAAAATCAATTATTATAAACAAGTTTTAAATTTATTAAAACTAAATTAATAATTAAACTGTTAAAAACATAATTTGATCCGACCCTTTATCGAGCTTGTTTTAACATATATTTTTTTAAAATTTTGTGATGCAATATAAACTTATTTAAAAATTAAAATCGCTTATTAGCAACCTATTAAATTCGAACCCTAAAAATCTTTAACTTTTTAGTAACGCCAGTTTTACCATAACCTCAT
>JBILGQ010000087.1:0-5249 GCA_044350955.1 Candidatus Marinamargulisbacteria bacterium
GGCTAGTCTTTCATGATGCAGGAATCACCCTATCTACTCGAGAACCAGCAGCCTTGCGTGACGGATTAATACCCCTAGGCATAACACAATTATCAGCCGAATCTAGCACAAGTCCAGGAGGATACTCTCACTTAGATGCCCAAGAACAATTTGCCATATCTGATCATAGATCAGTAGAAATGATTTGCGACGTTCTGAAACGCAATAATTTAGAACCGGTATTTAAAGACTGGGACCATGCAATAGCATAAAAATATTAAAAATCAAAAAATTGAGACTATCGCAAAATGAGTAGGTATTAAAATCAGTGACGTCACCAAATGCTCAAGATAAACAATTTCTAGCACGGCGATGTTCTATGGTAATAGAATAAGCCGGGCTAAAATTGGTCAGATTAGGTATTTCGCGACAAAGCCAAAATCCTAAAAAATAGATAGTTGATCTTTATCTTTTAATACATAGCAGGTACTTCTACCTGAACCTTGTGATTCTATTTTACCTTTATCAACCAATCCAACTAACTCTAAATGAGCTGTTTTATGTGATACTTGATGCAATTCACGGTATTTTTTGTTCTTTATAGACTCATGATTTTTTAAAAAAGAGATGGTTTGTTGCTGACGCTCGTTTAAAGTTGAATCTAAATCATTAGTGGGGATGAAATTGACCGTATTATTGCTTATATATAAGTCATCAGTAGACAATAAATTTGGCAGTGAATTAGAATGTGAAGATAACTGCCCATTATCCGGCTGATAATCAGAATTTAAAGTCATTAAATCAACCGTTACAGGCTCTATATCTTCCTGTGTTAGCCCTATTGCATTAGTTGAATTTACAGGAGCTTCTGTCAAAGGATTTTCTTGTCTAGATTCATTATTTTTAGATTTATAAACAGCAGCCTGATCAAGAAAACTTAGCTTTGATTTGCCCTCATCCATCACAAAACATTTATTATTAAAATAATAAGGCTTAGCTAAGCTATCAAACACACGAATAATAAGAATTTCTTTTTGATTTTTCTCTAAAACATCTAATTTTATAACCGGATAAGGATTACAGTGAATTTTAATTAATTTTTCTAGGTCTTTCTGCTGAAATTTAGACCCAATTAAATGATAATTACGTAAATCAAAACCCAAAAATACATAGCCACCTTGCGTATTGGCCATAGAAACAATAACGGTACCAATGTCATCAAAATTTTGCTCAGAACCAAAAAACTTAGTAGTATTACTATTACCAAATTTCATAAATTGCAAAAAATCATTCCATAACATGTTATGATTATACAGCAACACGTGATGATTGTTCCAGCACAATTTTCGTCACCTTATGATTCTAATAATAAGTACTAGTGACTTTTAAAAATCAGGCTGCACGTTGACGTAGAAACCCCAAAATGCTAAGGTTCCTGCATGAGAATTCTAATTATCGGATCAGGCGGACGCGAGCACGCTATAGGCTTAAAAATAAGCCAACAAAACCCTGAAACTATTTTATTTTTTGCCCCCGGAAATGCCGGAACAGCCTCGCTTGGTACAAACCTAGAAATTACCGATACAGACATTGAATCGTTACTAAAAACAGCAAAAGAAAAAAAGATTGAGCTAACAATCGTAGGTCCAGAAACACCTTTAGTTATGGGTATCGTAGATAGCTTTAACCAAGAAGGCCTTCGAATCGTTGGGCCAAGTAAGGAAGCCGCACAATTAGAAGGCTCTAAAGAATGGGCAAAAAATTTAATGAAAAAATACAAAATCCCCACCGCTGCCTATGAAGTATTTACTAACTATGAGAAATCTAGCGCTTACATAAAAAAAAGAAATACGTATCCTATTGTTATAAAAGCCGATGGCCTTGCTGCAGGAAAAGGGGTAACCGTAGCAATGAATGAAACAGATGCTATAGAAGCGTTAAAAACCTGCTTTTTAGATAAAGCCTTCAGTGAAGCCGGATTAAAAGTAGTTATTGAAGACTTTTTAGAAGGTGAGGAAGCCTCTATTTTTGCTTTTACAGACGGTCATTGCATATTACCCATGACCCCAGCTCAAGATCATAAAGCTATATTTGACGGAGATAAAGGACCGAATACAGGCGGAATGGGCGCCTACAGCCCTGCCCCTCTTGTTACTCAAGCTATGCAAGAAAAAGTCATGAAAACAGTGTTTAAACCACTATTAAACGCTTTTCAAAAAGAAGGCCTAAACTACAAAGGCATAGTCTATGCCGGTTTAATGATAAACAAAAACGACGACGTCTCTATAGTAGAATTCAACGCCCGATTTGGCGACCCTGAAACACAAGTAGTATTACCCCGTTTACAAACGAACTTAATAGATATATTCAATGCCCTAGTAGATGAACAATTAAATAAAATTACTCTAAATTGGAGTGACGACTATTCGGTATGCATCGTCATGGCAGCAGACGGCTACCCGGGTAGCTACAAAAAAGGATACGAGATCACAGGCATAGACAAAGTAAGCAAGCAAAATCCAAACTCACAGGTTATTCAAGCAGGCACGCGATTAGATGACAACAAAATAGTCAGTAACGGCGGCCGAGTATTAACTATAGTGTCAACCGATTCAACTCTAAAAAAAGCCATAGACTCTGCTTACAAAAGCATAGAACTAGTACATTTCGATAAAGCCTACTACCGAAAAGACATCGGAGCAAAGGGCCTGATACATAAAGCTCTATAAACTCACTCCAATATACCGCTTCAAAGCTAGACAAACCCTCACTTATTCGTTACTATTTTCGCTCTAATGGGCCGGCGTAGCTCAGTTGGTAGAGCAACTGACTTGTAATCAGTTGGTCGGGGGTTCAAGTCCTCTCGCCGGCTCCATTAATTTCCTTTCTTTTTTGCTGTTAACAAAAGTCGTAAAGGGGCCTGATACCCTTCTATAGTTTTACTTATATCCTTACTATCAAGCGCATCGACAAGCGACACATCGTTAGACCACTCAGTAGAGGCCTGTTCATCGACTGTAGTATAACTACAATCCTGCACCTGAATATCAACAAAACCACTTTTCTCTAGCCAGTAAAACAAGGTTTTTTTTGAAGGAATAAAAAACACATTCTTCATATTTGCATAACGTACGGGGCAAAGCGCTATCTGTTCATCAGACTCTAAAATCAAAGTCTCTAAAATTAATGTCCCATTCGGTACTAACAATGACTTTAAAATAGATAAATGTTCGAATACATTTTTTTGATGATACAAAACACCCATCGATAACACTGTATCAAAATGCTGAGAATACCCCTCAAAAGCCTGATACCCACAAGGTAAAAACAATATAGTATCACAAGAACAAAAGCGTTGAAGTGCCAAATATTGAAAAAAATAAAGCAAATACGGATCACAGCCTACGACTACTTTTGCTTGTTTCTGTATCATTCTCCATAAAAAATAACCATTCCCACAACCCACATCCAACACTTTTTTATTTAAAAACTCATGTTGAATACGATTCCATTTCATATAACAACGCCATTCAGACTGAATAAAAATATCACCAATCAAAAATGGCCCCTTTCTCCATGGCCCAAACTTTTTCAAGACGTCTTCTAAACTCTTTTTTTCTAAATCCTGCTCTAAGCCAGCTGGTATTATCTGTACAGCATCTTTTTCTATAGAAAATAAAGAATTTTCAATAACAGGCAACTGCCTTAAATTTTGGTATAACTGTTCACTGGCTTTATTAATAAAAGACTGTGTTGAAATATCAAGAAAATCTGACTTAAAAAAAAGCGACCAATTTTTTGCACAACGTTCTAAATAATCATCCATAAATTGCTGCATTCCCATATTGTTAAAAATACCGGCTATATATGCAATATTTTTCTTAAAATATTTTTCTTAAAATTGAAAAATTAATTCCTCTCCTGTATTCTACTCTGAATGACACATTTAATCGTTTCTTGCAGTTTAAGCCACAAAAGCAAATCTTATGCTTTAGCCGAACAACTACAACGTTTAATTCCCAATTCAACACTTTTAGACTTACGAAAACACGAGCTTCCACTTTGTGATGCCAGCACTTGTTATTCACATCCCAGCGTTCAAAATTGCCAAAAAATCGTAAATGAAGCGAGCAGCATCATCGTTTGCGCACCAATATACAACTACGACTTAAATGCAGCTGCAAAAAACTTTGCAGAATTAACCGGTCAAGGTTGGCGAGAAAAAGTAGTAAGTGTAGTAGTAGCTGCAGGCGGCACAAGCAGCTATATGGCTCCCTTAAGCTTTGTAAATTCATTAATGATAGATTTTAGATGCATCATTGTTCCAAGATTTGTCTATGCCCAAGGCTCGGCATTTAACGAACTCTGCGAGATTACAGATTCATCTATCATTACACGTTTAACCGATCTTGCTGAAACTCATACTACTCTTGTTAGAAAACTAGGACATTAAATGGACACAACACTAAATCATACAGAACAAACCCCATGGGGAAAATGGGAAGTATTACTAGACACTGACTATTGTAAAGTCAAACAAATCTTTGTTAACACAGGTCACAGATTAAGTTATCAAAAGCATTTCAAAAGACAAGAAATCTGGACAGTCGTACAGGGTGAAGCTACGGTGGTATTAGACGGAGAAACAAAAACGCTTAAAGAAGGCGAAAGCATTTTCATTCCGCTAGAATCTAAGCACAGAGTAGAAAATAGATACAACAAACAACTAATATTTATAGAAATTCAACGCGGCAGCTATTTTGGCGAAGACGATATTATTCGCTTTGAAGACGATTATAATCGAACATAAATTACTTAAATCAACAAACGATTATTATAAGCGTTCATTGTTTCTATAACTTTAGCAGTCACCAAACCCTCAATAATAGAATTGCAGTGACCAAACAACACCTCAAAAGAACTTTGCTGCTCATCAGAAAATCGTTGCAAAACAAATTCGCTTACTGATAAAAAAGGATTTAAGGGCCCTACCCCTACTCGAACACGAGTAAAATCAGTGCCCCCACAACACTGCACGATCGATTTTAAGCCATTATGAGTACCAGCACTACCGTCGGTTTTAATTCGAGCCTTTCCAAAATCAATTTCAAAATCATCAACAATCACAATCACATCAGATAAATTTAACTTATAATAAGACAAAATCTTTTGTACAGCTTCACCACTTCTATTCATATAAGTCTGAGGTTTAACAAAAATAATTTGAGAATTAAACTGCTTCACTGTATACAAATCACTATCAAATTTTT
>JBILGQ010000088.1:0-5217 GCA_044350955.1 Candidatus Marinamargulisbacteria bacterium
TGCTTTGAATTTATCCCAGATCGCAAACATCACGTCTGATTGTGTTTCTATGCGTCCTTCGGTAACGTCTTCTACAAAGAAGTGTAATTTAAAATTGACAGAAAAATCGGCAAACTGTACTAACATACAACTAGCGCTTGGGTCTTTTAAGCATCTTGGGTGTTCGTTTGCGGCTTGTAACATAAGGGTTTTTACCAGTTTGATGTCAGTGTCATATGACACGCCTACATTAATCTCTATGCGGCCTTTTTTGTTTGAAAAGGTCCAGTTTATGACTTTGTTGGTAATAAAATCTTCGTTGGGAATTAATATTTCTTTACCGTCGTAGGTTTCGAGTAGTGTGTAACGTGACCCTAATTTTCGAATATAGCCAAATTCGTTGCCTTGTATTTCAATTAAGTCGTCTATTTCTATAGAGCGTTCAACTAATAAAATTAAGCCACTAATAAAATTGGAGGTGATTTTTTGGAGACCAAATCCAATACCCACACCTAAAGCTCCTCCGAAAACTGCTAATGTTGATAGGTCTATGCCTAAAATATTCAAAACGATTAAGCCTGCTATTACATACAAAGAAAAATCAACGGCTTTTAATAAAATTTCTTTAGTACCGCCTCTTAGTGTTTTAATATTCTTAATGGTATTTTTGAGTTGATCAGACGCTAAATTGGTTAACCAAATAAATCCTAAGATAATACCTAAACTTTTGATGAATAAAGAGGGGCTAATCTTAAAATTAGCAATAGTAATCGAATATTGATCTAAAAAAATAAGCGAGGGTTTGAGTAAGTTAATAATATTGAAATACCAAAATGTACATAAGATAACGAATGAGGCAATGTATAAGCGTTTGCTTTTACTGATTAAATAAACATAATGAGACAGAAGAAAAAATACTGATAATTGAATGATGTTATTAACAGTGTAGGGTTGTTCTGAGATATACTTGATAAATAATGAGCTAGGTAAAAATAGTGTTAAAAACACTGCGTAACTGATAAGAGGAGTAATGAATCTTCGCAGTGCAGAATTTTTTTCTTTTAATTTGTTTTTTACGTTTTTCTTCCACAGTATTTTTCCGATGAAGTGACTAATGATAAAAATAAGAATCGCTAGAGCGCCTTGAAGGAGTTGAAAAGACTTTAGAACGTTGATGAATTTACTTAATTCCATAGCTAAAACTATATCGGATTATAAGCCATTCGTACAGGTTTAGGCATTATTGTTTTGTTGTTTTTAATCTTTGTAGAGACTCAAAATTTTGCGTCTTTATAATGACAAAAAACAAAATAAATCAGAGAATCAATTTTTGATTTGCTATGTAAAATTTATCAATTAACGCTCATAATAAGTTTATGTTTTGCTTTATTTGGGATATTGACTATGAAAGAGATCTTTCTAAAAAAATTTTATTATGATCATTTCTAATGATAATAATATTGAAAAATTCTGTGAAGATGATTTTTATTAATTAGGAGATTGGAGTATGTTTGGATTAATATTAAGAACAAATTTAAGGGTTGGATTGCCGGTAGCTAATCGAGCTTTTTCTAAAACAGTAAATGAAATTCCCATGGAATTTAAAGAACGACTCGTAGCCTTATTTAAGAAAGGGGATCATCAAGAATTAATTGCAACGATAGAGGCTTCTCCATTTAAAGGGGATCCTAATTTAAGAGAGCTTCAATCTATTTCAAAAGAAATCTTAAAAGAGCATTTTGTTTTACAGTTTCAAAAAACTGAGAATGGGTCTGAGTCTTTGCGAGATCAAAATTTAAATCAAAATTTTCCCCCTAATGCTCACGCTTGACATTAGATTTTTATAGTTTGAGTATTTATTTTTTTTCGTACAATTAAGTTTAATCTTTTAAATTGTTTTTTTTGCATACATAATATTTGTATGATTCATTTTATTTGTCGTTTTATGTTAGGATGCTTTTTTTTATCCACATTTATTTTTGCAGCTGATTATGAGGTTTTAGTTGATACCAGGCAATCGCATCAGATGGGGGCTTCTGTTATTGGTGCTACCCATTATTATGCTAATCGACTTGATGATTGGGTGTTGAAAGATCCGCTTCAGGAGTTTTTATCTGGTGATGAACTGCATAAAAAGGGTTTGTCTTTTATGACACGGACAGGGCATTTTATATTGTTAGATGTACCTATTAGTTTGTATTTAATGGTTTGGAATCATGAATATTTTGGTCATGGAGCCTCTATACGTGAGCTGGGTGGGCAGGTTGTTGATTATTATGTGTCTATGCCTTGGCCGTATGAACCTGATTTTAATGGATATACTAGTTATTATCCTGGGAATTGGTCTGGTTTTGAGAAGGCTACCGTTGCTATGGCTGGTATGGTTGGTAATGAGGTTCTTAGTGAGAGTTTATTAGAACAGCAGTTTCGTTCTGGGGAACTGACGATTCATGAATCGTTATTGATGTTTTTTGTTTCGCAGGATTTTCAGAATTATGTGCGGATAACCAAACACGAGGATTTAAAGACTGATCTATATGATAGTAACGGCGATGTTGCCAATTATTTAGAACATGTTAATGAGGCTTATGGTTATAATTCTTATTATGGGAATGGCGATAATAATTATGAGTTAACTTTAGATGAGCTAAAAAATATGGCGGATATGAATAGGTTGTCGCCTACGACTCTTTTGGGCTATGCCGTGATTCTGCGATATGTACTGACAGGCGATAAAGAATTTGCTTTTCCTTATTGGGAGTATAAGTCGAATCAGATATTTTTTGATTTACGGCCTCAATTAACGCCGTTTGGTACTGCTTGGGAATTGTCTTTTTTAACTAAGAAACAAAAGTCAGACTTTGTAAGCAGATATTTTGTACAGCAAAGTACTGGCGATTTTAGCAATTTTTGGATGACTGGGTTTACTAAAGATGTCCTTTACGAGCGTGAGGGGCTGAGGGTAGGGCTTGATGTTGCTGTATGGCAGCAGCCAAATATGGATGCAGACACTCCGTTAGAGCTGAAGACGGGTGCTTTATGCAAAGTTAAGTCTAGTTTTCCTTTAGATATTGATGAACTAGCTGTCAGAGGCCTAGTGAATATTGGCTTTAAATCAGAGGGTTATTACCGGTTTTACCCTATAGCAAAAGGGCTGTTTTTTGAAATGGGGATTAGTTTTTCTTTTGAGGAATCTTTGAAGTATATACGGGGTTTTTAGTTATTTTATTTGAATTATATAAATATAAATAAATTTTTTTATATAATTTACGCGTTTCAAAAATTGGTGTATAGTTATAATAGGATTTAAAAAATAAATTATATCTGTATTTAAATTAAGATATCATTAAGGAGAAATAGACTATGTTTAATGTGAATAAAGTTAATTTTAACAGAGCAGCTAAAGCAGTTGCAAGCTCTATAGCGCTGGTTGGCTCGGTAAGCGGTAGTTCAGCAAAAAATTCTAATAATAGCCTGCAGGCATTTAATAATGAGACTAATTTAGGAACGCCAAGAGCTTCGCAATCTCATGCTTATCTGAGAGGTGTAGAGACGCAGCATTTGAATATGTTGCCTGCTGGGAGACGATTGAGTGGGGAAACTACATTTTTAAAGGTGTTTGGGGGAACCAATGAGGATTATGGGCGTTCCATTCAGGAGACTGGAGATGGGGGATTTGTGCTAGCTGGAGTGACCAAAAGTTATGGCGCAGGAAATGAGGATATGTGGATCCTAAAACTAGATAGCAGGGGTGGTTTTATCTGGTCAAAAGCGATTGGTGGATCAAGTAATGATCGTGGGCAATTCATCCAGAAGACAGAAAATGGAGAATTTTTGGTAACAGGATATACCGAAAGTGGTGGAGCAGGAAATGAAGATGTGTTGATCGTCAAATTAGATAGCAATGGCAACGTTAACTGGATTAAAGCGATTGGTGGATCAAGTATTGATGTTGGAAATTCCATCCAAGAGACTGGAGACGGGGACATTTTTCTAATGGGAACTACCCATAGTTATGGAGCGGGTAATAGAGATGTGTTGATCGCAAAACTATCTAGCAGTGGTAGTCTTATCTGGGCAAAAGCGATCGGAGGATCAAGCCTTGATAATGGATATTCTACACAATCGACGAGAGATGGGGGATTTGCTGTAACGGGACATAGCTATAGTTATGGGGCGGGACTTGAGGATATGTTGATCCTAAGACTAGATAGCAATGGTAGTATCATTTGGGCCAAAGCGATTGGTGGATCAGATTATGATCGAGGGTACTCCATCCATGAGACGATAGATGGGGGATTTGTGGTAACGGGATATACCGATAGTTATGGAGCGGGATCTGCTGATGTACTAATTCTAAAACTAGATAGCAGTGGTAATCTTATCTGGGCCAAAGCGATTGGTGGATCAAGTGATGATGGCGGATATTCTATGCAGGAGACAGAAGACGGAGGCTTTGTAATAACGGGAGAGACGGAAAGTTATGGAGCAGGAGATGATGATGCTTTGATCCTAAAACTAGATGGCAGTGGTAATCTTATCTGGGCCAAAGCGATCGGTGGATTAAATAATGATCACGGAAAATTTATCCAGAAAACGGATGACGGGGGATTTGTGGTAACAGGGTGGCTTGAAAATTATGGAGCGGGAAGTTATGACGCCTGGATCGCCAAACTAGATGAAAATGGGGATATACAAGATTGTTCATCGGAGCTTAGTATGATGGATATCAACCCCACAGTGACAAATATATCACCATCAATTACCACCATTTCACCAACAGTAACAAATATATCTCCCACCTTGACGGATTTAATGGGAACAATAGGTATAGAAGATATTGCCCTATCAGAGTTGAAGATCTGTTCTGCAGTCACGCCCACCACGACATACACAAATCCAAGTACAACAAGCAGTAGCAGTACGAGTCCATCAACGAGCACAAGTGCCGCAACCACAACAAGTAGTCCCAGCACAACAAGTAGTAGCAGTACGAGTCCATCAACGAGCACAAGTGCCGCAACCACAACAAGTAGTCCCACCACAACAAGTAGTAGCAGTACGAGTCCATCAACGAGCACAAGTGCCGCAACCACAACAAGTAGTCCCACCACAACAAGTAGTAGCAGTACGAGTCCATCAACGAGCACAAGTGCCGCAACCACAACAAGTAGTCCCACCACAACAAGTAGTAGCAGTACGAGTCCATCAACGAGCACAAGTGCCGCAACCACAACA
>JBILGQ010000089.1:0-5210 GCA_044350955.1 Candidatus Marinamargulisbacteria bacterium
GTCTCTTCAAACACTTTTTTTAACTGTTCTCCCTTAGACCCTAAGGTCAATAACGCCGATGCAAATACCAATGAAAAGAATATAATACCAAGCATATTTTCTGAAGCGGCAGCAGACACAATATTAGACGGAACACTATCGCTTAAAATCGACACAACAGACACAGAATTTTCATTATGATTAGCAAATAATTGATAAGATTCGATATGAGATAAATTTACATGTGAACCAATACCGGGTTTAATTAAGTTCACCACAATTAATCCCATCAAAACAGCCATAAGAGTGCTGCCAATATAATAAAAAAAAGTAGAAGCCCCTAAACGCCCTAAACTTTGAACAGAACCCAAGCTAATAACGCCAACTACCAAAGAAGAAAAAATAAGCGGAACCATCACCATTTTCAAAAGTTGAATAAAGATTTTGCCAATGGGTTGAACAATTAAGGCGTTTTCTCTAAAAACGACACCACAAATAACCCCCAAAATCATAGCAAGCATAATTTGATTTTGTAAGTTAAACAGTTTTCTCATAAAAAAATCCTAATGCACGAATTTAAAGCAACAAAAGCAGGGTTTTGAATGCAATAAAGGTAGCATAGAATTAAAGTTCAAACAAGAAATGCAAAAAAACTAAAGGCAATACCCCTAAAATTATTATGGAGCAGCAGCAGCAGCATCTAACACAGCTTGACTAAAAGGGCTACCGTCCTGCGGAAAAATTTCTTTGCATTTATTGAAAATTTCTTTCTTTATACTATTATCGCGAATGACATCAACAAATTGCTTAAGTTCTTCCAAATAGCCGATAATACCATCCGGCACAGCCCCGCCACCGCCAGCACCAACAGCAGCAACATTTATTCCTTGTATATCAGCCTTATTATAAGGCTTAAATAAATTAAGCAACTGTAATGCTTTGTCTTTTTCAACCGGATTCGCTTGTAGAATTCTGTTTAATTCAGATCCAAATATCGATTTATGAAAATTATTATATAGGTTCTCACCACTATTTAAAGCTGGATAATACATATTGATAAACTCTTCATCGCTTTGTGTGCCTTTTTTGTCATGCAGCGATTCAATAAGTGTAGCCAAATTTTTTAGTTCTTTTGCGTCTAAAGTCTCACACATATCAATTGCGGTTTTTGTAAATCTTATTCTGTGAGCATCAGTCTTTTTAATTTGTTCCAAACAAACACGGTCATTCATACTTAACACATATTTCACAAAATTATTGTAAGGATTAGCTCCACCCGCAGCAGGAGCAGGAAGATTTGAAATTGCAGTCGTCAGTGCCTGTTTTAGTTCATTACTCATACCTTCAAAGAATTGTACTAACCATTCTTTCACTTCAAGATCGGGTTTTCCAGCTAATGTATTAAATACTGTCATTAAATTGTTAGTTATATTAGGTGTAAATTTGGTTAACTTCTTTAATGGAGCTAACAAGTCAAAGCCTTTCTTATAATGTGCTTTTTTAGCCTCGGTATCTGCTGTAGCAGCAAGACCTTCATCATTAAAAATAGCTTCAATGTGGTTATATAAAGAAACATTCTGAGCATCACTTTGAGCAGCAATTCGATCAGCACTTAGAGCAGAAATACGAGCTGCAGTAACGATTAGAGCAACAGCAGGATCAAGATCAGCATGAGCAGCATGATAATTAGCAACCGCAGCTGTATGTGCAGCATGAGCAGCATGAGCAGCAGGAGCAGGAGCAGGAGCAGCAACAACAGCTTGTGCAACCGCAGCAGGATCACGAGGAACACCAGCAACACCAGCAGCAGCAGCATGAACATCAGCAGCAGCAGCAGCAAAGGCAGTTACCGCTTCAGGTGTCATAACACTCACGTTACTGAAGAAAACATCTAATAGATCAGCTTCGGTTATACTATTTTTTGTGTCATTTATAGCATTTTCAAGCTTAACCGAAGGCTTTATAGGCTTTCCATTGGCATAATCTATAATCTCTTTAACAAGATTAGCATTATCATTAAAATGCTTTTTTAATACCGATAAAATCGCAGACATCTGTTTATCTGGAGGCAGATTATTAGTTAAATTAATGTTGGTTTCTAAATCAGTTAGAATTCCAGCATCAACATCTAAACACTTAGCCTTTAAAACAGCTATAATCTTTGCATTAAGTGCAAGAGGGGCACCAGCAGCAGCAAAACCAGCCTGAACTTTCATAATTCGTCCTGCAGTAACCGCTTCAAAGATTAAATCGTAGTGTTCATTTGTAAAGGCTTTTAATGCTTCTAAAACTGTCACCGGGGTAGCGTTTGGTATAGCCGCTGCTGTATCCACAGCAGTCTGTATATCTCCTGTAAGAGGATTTCCTAAATTTAACGCCCCTACAGCAGCATTAATTTGAGCTTGCACATCCACCACAGCTACACTATCACCAGCTGCAGCATTTGCTCTTATTGCTCTCTTAGCAGCATCAAATTCTTGAACTTTTGCTGAAGTCTCTTCAGCATGTAAAGATTTATAAACATTTTTATGTGTATTAAGTACTTCTAAAAAGAAATCTGATGAAATATCAAAAGCTTTTTTGCTTAAACTATGAAATTCAGCTTTAGTCTTACAATGATTTTTCATTAAATAATTTATAAAATCTCTTTCAAATTTTTCAAATTTCTTCTTGTTTTCTATATCACCTATCGGCCAAACTTTTTGACCTCCAATATAACTAAAAATAGCATTTTGAGTATTGAGATCAGCAAAATCAATTTTAAACAATTTTTGACTGTGTTTAAATAACGAATCAATCTCAGGTTTATTAATTATAAAACTTATAAACCTTTTAAAATATGCTGTTAAAAGATTATTGGCATCCTTCATTTCAAGCCTATCCCCGCCCCTAAGTTTCACTGAATCATCCATTAAAATAGCGTTAAATACAGAAGCAGGATAGTTTTCTAAAACAGCTTTCAATGTTAATCGTGGTTTTGGGCTGAATTCAAAGCGTTGCTTAAGTAACTTTTTTAACACATCTTGCTTATTAGTATCGGAGTTCGCACCTGATTGTTTTAAATTAAAGGGCACATAATGACTTTTACAATATGTTAAGATTTTTTCTACTGCGTCAAAAGAGCCTGATTTAAGAAGAATATCCACAGGATACGAACTTGAGATCGGCGATTTTTTAGAAATATATCTTATTAATAATTTATCCGAATTAAGTTTCTCAATTAACGTATCTTTCTTAGCATTATCTGTCCCTGAAAAAATATAATCAGCAATAGAATGGCCGGTTTTATCTTTAACTAATAACTCATTTCCAGTTTTTCGACTTATATCTAAATGTGCTGCTTCTTTTAAAGAATCAACCCTTGTTGTGTTTTGCAAAGATACTCTGATTGCAGAGCTTTCTTTTCTGGCTTTTTCTTGTTCATCTTGAGGAAGTAACTCATATGCAGTTTCTAATAATACATTCATCAACTCGTTTAACTTTGATTTAAACAATGGCGAAGAATTTTTTTCCGTATTTAATTTAGCAAGAACTAGGTCAAGCGCTTCCCAAATATCACCTACCGCGTCTGTTCTATCTAATATATCTAAAACAAGAAATTGTATCCGTTCATAAGCGGACTGAGCTGCAAATTGCACATGTGCAATTGTCTTATATTTATCTTTAAAGTCGCTAAACAAACTTTTATAATGCTCAAGACTTTTAGATGCTTCTGCAGATTCTTTAGCGACAGGTTTTACAAATTTGCTCATAACGGCATCATTTTCTTCACATTGTTTCTTTAAGGCCTCAAAAAAGGCCTTTGTAGATGCCTCGTAATTGGGTATCCGTGTACGCACGTTATGACTTTCAAACAACTGTCTAAGTTTGGTTTCTAATTTTTGATAGTCTGAACTAACTGTAGTTTGTATAAAGCCTTTTGTAGGCTTTTTTGACCAAAAATCTAAACCTACAACATCAGCACACAATACTATTATCTCGTCTAGAGTAAAATCTGTACCGGGGTCTAATAAATTGAATAGGGTTAAAAGATCATCCACCGATCTTGCTCTTAAAGCTTTGTTAGGGCCATGGCCTAATATAATATCTTTTAAAACTAAACCGTGAACTACGCCACTATTTACGCAAAACTGATGCGCTTGAACCAATTTATCAACGCTATTAACTGTCTCCATAATTTCAGTTATCACAGGATCAGCGACAGCAGGAGCAGCAGCGCCAGCAGCAGCAGGCGCTAACCCAAAAACGTCCGGAAATAACCGATTATTAATATCATTAGAGTTATGAAGACCTACAAACCAGCTGGGTAATGTAGAGTCTGTGCCATTGAATATTTTTAAAGCAATCTCTTTGTTTATATCTGTCGAACCTGGATTTTCTGCCAAAAAGAGCCTTACATACACTTGTATTAATTCTTTATCATGTGTATTAAATACAGCCGTTAAAACAGTATCAATCGCTGATGCATCATTGTTTGCAATTAAACTTCTAACAAAACTAGCTTTGTCTAATTTTTTTAATAAAGTATTACCCGAGCAAGCGTTTAAACTTTCAAATACTTTTCTAACATTCACATTAGTAAAATTAAGCCCCGATAATACCTTAAAAAACCTAGTTAAATTGTGTTGATCAGCTACAGCCATAGTCACGCCAAATACATCAATATTATTAGGTGTTGCTAACCCTATTGTCTTACGACCTTCAAGGCCTGCTAGTAATTGCTGAACATTGCCTTTACCCCAAGTTTGTTGAAGCTTATTAAATTTTACTTGGAATGCTTGAATATTAGCATCTGCCAAATCAGGGCAACTGAATAATGCGGCAGTCAATACAGCTTCTGCCAACTTACTGGAAGTGGGAACTTTTGTTTCACTTTCTTTTGCAACAGAAACCCAAAAATCAAATTGAGTAGTAAGTGACGGTGCCCCAGCAGGATCTAAGTTCATTTGTTCTAAGAAAGCCCTTTGTTCATTCTCACTAGCCTTGCTAAACATCAAACGTGCCAATTCTTTGAAAGCAGCATCTGTATAAAAATTGTGATTTACAACACCAGGCCCAGCTCCAGCTCCTACTTGGTGTAAATCAACCGTATTTAACTGTGAAAGAAGTTGAGATGTAACTGTAATAGAATCTTTCTCAATTAAACTCTTTAACAGGCGAATTCTTAAAGCGAAGTTTTCTGGGGTCACATTTTGAAGATCATGAAATAAATCATTAGCAGCAGCAGCAGG
>JBILGQ010000090.1:0-5161 GCA_044350955.1 Candidatus Marinamargulisbacteria bacterium
TTGATAATAACAATAGTACCTATCAAATAAAGTTTCATGATCCTTGGGCTTTTGGAAAGTACCGATCGTTTACCTTTAGAACATGGGTAACTAGTGGGTCTTTAAGTGCCTTTAATTTTAGTCAATCAGAGTATTCCTTTATTAATCAGCAAAGACAGGGCTTTGATGTGGCTATCGGTGTTCCTCATAGTTACGATTTAAGGTCTTTACATAAAGTAAAAGTGGAAGGAGTTAGCATTGGTGAAGATGTCGATTCTGGGCAGCCTGAAACAAACTATCAGATTTATTCTTACTCTTTTACTTTAAATTATGATAAGCGCGATCAACAGTTAAACCCTAGAGAGGGGTATTTTCATAGTTTTACGCTTGAAAAGGGTTTTGGTTTTACTTCAAGGGCTTTAGATTTTTATCAGGCAGATATTACGTTTAGGCAATTTATTCCTACCTTTAAAAATCAAACGATTGCTCTTAAATCAACTATGGGCTACATAGATAGTAATGAAATTTCTGATCAAAATTTGTATCAAGCCCAATATTATTATGTAGGAGGCAGTCGATCAGTACGTGGTTATAACGATTCTTTGCCTTTTGCTTACGGCAACAAACGAGTGGTACTTACTGCTGAATATCGTTTTATTATTAAAACAAGCTTTTCGTTTTATTTCTTTGCTGATGCCGGGTATGCTCCTAATTTTAGACAAGAAGATGGGTCTTTTGTTTATAAACCCTATCAAGAATTTTCGTCATATCGTGTGGGTAAGGGGATTGGGGTGTTCTTTATGGTTCCGGCACTTGGCCCGATTCGTTTAGATTTTGGCATTGCCGATGACTCAACAAGTCGATTACACTTTAATTTAGGACATACTTTTTAATCGCGTTCGAGTTTGTTATAATAATAAAACTATAATTTAAAGGAAGCATCATGAAAAAAACATTAATGACTTTAGTATTCGTTTTAATTACAGCGGTAATTGCTCATGCAGATACTGTCGGATTTATTAATTTAGGAAAGGTATTTGAGAATACTCCAAGTGCTTTAGAGTTTAAATCAAAATTTGAACGAAAACAAAAAGAATTGCAAGAGTTATTTGAAAAGAAAACCAAAAAAATTGATGAAGAGTATAAAGCAGGTAAACCTGAAGCAACGATTAAAGATATGCTTAAAAAGAGAGACGAAGAGTTAGAGCCTAAAAGACAAGAGTTAATGGAAATGGAAATGGGATTTAAACAAAATTTTGAGTTACTTGTGAAAAAAAATGTTAAAGATATCGCTGCTCAATATGAAATTGATATGGTAGTTGATCAACAAGTTGTTTATTTTGGTGGCTTTGATTTAACAGATTTATTGATTGAGAGATTAAAAGTAGTTCCTGAAAAACAAGCAGGGCAAGCTACGCAGTCAAAGCAAACAACGCAAACAAAAGCAGCTACTCAAACTAAACAAACTAAACAAACTACACAAACTAAAAAAACTAAATAAAAGTAAGTGAAATTAAAAGCTCTTGCGGCGTATTTAGAAGCTGATTTATATGGGGATGAAGAGTTAGATTTAAAATCTGTGGCATCTATAGAGGTTGCTACAGAAAATGATTTAAGTTTTGTTCTTGAAAAGAAGTTTGTTTCTTGTATTAAGACCTCTAAGGCTAAGGCTTTTATTGTTTTTGAAAGGCTTGATACAAAAAAAAGTCAGTTGGTTGTAAAAAACCCTAGGAAGGCTATGGCTCAGGCCATTCGTTTGTTTTATCCAGAGTCTGATGTGCGAGCCAAGAGTCATGCTACGGCTTTTGTTGAAGTTGGGGCTGTTGTTCATGGCTCTGTGAGTTTAGGGGCTTATGTTGTGGTTGGGGCTCATACTGAAGTAAATGAGGGTGGGTTTATTCATAGTCATTGTTCGATTGGTAGGAATTGCAAGATAGGAAAGAAGGTTGTGCTTTATCCTCATGTAACGATATATGATGGGGTAATTATTGGTGATAATGTGATAATTCATTCTGGTTCTGTTATTGGGGCAGATGGGTTTGGGTATTATCAGGATAGAGGAAAGTGGGGCAAAATTCCTCAGGTGGGGCATGTGTTAATTGAGGATGATGTTGAAATTGGGGCCAATTGTACGATTGATAGAGCGGCTTTATATATTACTAAAATAGGTCGTGGAACTAAGTTAGATAATATGGTTCATATTGCGCATAATGTTAGTGTAGGAGAAGATTGTGTTATCGCAGCTCAAACAGCTTTTGCTGGAGGTGCGTCTGCTGGGAATCATGTTATTATAGCAGGGCAAGTGGCTATTGATGCGTCTGTAGGAGATAATGTTATTATTTATGCCAAATCAGGAGTGACAAAAGATGTTAAGCCAAATGCAGTTATCTCTGGATTTCCGGCTTGGGATCATAAAGATGAAATGAAAAAACAAGCGTTGATAAGAAAATTAAGCAAAAAAAGGAGTTAGAATCATGAAAAAAATAATATTGTTAGTGACAATGATAGTAGGGAGTATGTCTTATGCAGCTCCTACTTTGAATGGGCCTACAGGGCTAGTTACTATGCCAACTGCCGAGGTGTTAGACTATAAAGCAACGTCTGTAGCTTTCGATTATCTTTCAAACATGAGTAATTCTGATTCGAATCAAAGTTTTTATAAGATGAACGTGGGCGCTTTTGAAAATACTGAGTTAGGCTTTGTAGGTGGTACAGAGCCTGATGAAGGCGTGTTTTTAAACCTTAAATGGGCTATGACAGCTAATACAGGGCGTTATCCATTGAGTATGGCAGTTGGATTTCAAAATTTAACGGCAGATATTGAATCTAATTTTTATATGGTTGCTTCAAAAAAATTAAAGGCAGATTTTGGTCTTCATGCTGGTTTTAAAGCTGTGTTTGCTGATCAAATAGATTTATCGTTTATGGCGGGGGCTGATTATGCCTATAATGAGAATTTAGTGGTAATGGCAGATTTAAACAGTTTTGAGGGTGATAAGTACTACTTAAACGTAGGATTTAATTATAAATTAACGCAGATTGCTAGTGTTGATAATATATATATTCGTTTGTCAGCTAATAATGTTTTGCAAAATTCGAACGATGATTCTTTTGTAAATGTAGGTATTGCTTTTATGAGCCAAATGTAGAACTTATTTGTTTAATTATTCTATGATATTATTTTCTTATGTTAGAAAAGCATTTTGAACTTATTTTAGAGCGTGTTGATGACTTGCATTTTAAGGCGACTACGCCGATGTTTCCGAAATGCAAAGGATTCGGGTTTAATAAAGAAGAGGCTATAGATAAGCTATGTAATTCTATTTCATCTTTTATAGCTAGATCGTCTAAAAAATTCTTAAAAAATATATTGCAGCATCAAAATTATTCGGAATTAATCACAGATCCGTCTAAAAAAGAGTCTTTTCAACACCGGATTATTAATTTGAATAAAAGTACAAAGTATTCTGAGCAAGTCTTTTTTAAATTACTTAGTGTAGAAGACTTGATGAAAGACGGAAGTGGGTATAGTTCTACTGAAGTTAAACGCGCTTTTCCGGGTTTTTTAAATAAATACGATGGCGGAGCTGACCACATAATACGTGTTCATCTTTGTATGAATTAAGAATATGACAGACTTGCAACAAGATTTAGATCGATTAAGGCATAGTACGGCGCATGTATTAGGACAAGCTGTTTTGAGCTTGTATCCCGATGCCAAGTTGGGAATTGGGCCTGCTATTGAAGAAGGGTTTTATTATGATTTTGATTTAGATATCGCTTTAAGTGAAAGTGATTTAGAGAAAATTGAAATTGAAATGGCGCGTATTATTTCTGAAAAACAAGAGTTTATACAATATGATTTAGATAAAAAAGCGGCTATCGAAAAGCTTGAATCGCAGTTTTATAAACATGAATTAATTCAGGATTTAAATTTGCCTAGTTATTCGTTTTATGAAAATGGTTCTTTTGTTGATTTGTGTAAAGGCCCTCATATTCGTAATACTTCAGAAATTAAGGCCTTTAAATTATTAAAAGTGTCAGGAGCCTATTGGCGTGGGTCTGAAGCAAATAAAATGCTTCAGCGTATATACGGTACAGCTTTTTTTCATCCTAAAGATTTAAGACTGCATTTAACGCGCCTTGAAGAAGCAAAAAAGCGTGATCACCGTGTATTAGGAAAAGAACTTAGTTTATTCAGTATTCAAGAAGAAGTGGGTGGGGGCTTAGTTCTTTGGCATCCTAATGGGTCTTTTATTCGTGAGCAAATAGAAAGCTTTTGGAAAAAGAAGCATTACAAAAATGGGTACCAACTAGTTCATACACCTCATATTGGCAAATCTGATTTATGGAAAACATCGGGGCATCTCGATTTTTATAAAGAAAATATGTTTGATTCTATGGATATCGAAAATCAACAATACTTTGTTAAGCCAATGAATTGTCCGTTTCATATTCATATTTATAAGGCCCAGCAGTACTCTTATAGGCAATTGCCTGTGCGTTTGGCAGAATTAGGCACTGTGTATCGTTATGAACGCTCTGGGGTATTGCATGGCTTGTTTAGAGTGCGGGGCTTTACTCAGGATGACGCGCATATTGTGTGCACAAAAGAGCAGGCTCATAGCGAAATTCGGGAGGCATTAAATTTTTCTTTAGACATATTAAAAACGTTTGATTTTAAAGAGTTTAAGTTGTTTTTATCTACTAAACCTAAAGAAAAGTCTGTTGGGTCAGATAAAGATTGGCAAATAGCACAAGAGGCCTTAGAAGAGGCTATTAAAGAGAGCGGGCTGCCTTATGATGTAGATGAGGGCGGAGGCGCATTTTATGGTCCTAAAATAGATATTAAAATAAAAGATGCTATAGGTAGACAGTGGCAGTGTTCTACTATTCAGTTCGATTTTAATTTACCTGAAAAATTTCAGATGAATTATGTTGATTCAACAGGTGAAAGAGTGCGTCCGTTTATGATTCATAGAGCACTTTTAGGATCTATAGAACGGTTTTTTGGTATTTTAATCGAACATTATGCAGGGTGGTTTCCATTGTGGCTTGCACCTGTTCAATTTAAAATTTTAACGGTGAATGATGCTTTAAACGACTATGCTAATGCTGTATTGACTCAGTTAACAGATGCCGGATTAAGAGCCGAATTGCATTATGGCTCTGATACTATTGG
>JBILGQ010000091.1:0-5148 GCA_044350955.1 Candidatus Marinamargulisbacteria bacterium
TAAATAATTCATTTCATTAAAAGGAGAAAAATCATGAGCATGCCTATTTCTGAAAATCCACTTATAAACTATTTATCGAACAACCCTCTGATAAACTTTTTAATGGCAGAAGCTCCTCCTGAAAAAATATACAAAAAAAAATGGAAGGTGTGGAAAGAAGAAATCTCGTCGAGCCGGTCGCTAGATTTTAAATCAAAGCAGCTTATTTCACTGTTAGAAGCTTACAATAAACGAAAACGAGTTAACAGCTCAATTTCGCTCGAAGCATTGACTACAGCTTCAAAAATCACCCATGATTCAGATGCTTTATCCAAAGCCATACTGCTGTCAAAACTGCCGGCTTTAGATCGTTTGAAAGTGGGCCTAGCCCTTCATAACGAACTAACAAAACCAGATTCTGGCAACAAAGCCGTATTAAAACAATTACATGCCATTCTATCGGATCTAATAAAAAAAGACATTTATTCAAAAGTGATATACCATGAGATTAAAACACTTCCGACTCACAAACAATTTTCAGCAGAAAGTCGTGTAAAACGGTATTTAGCACTTTTTAAATAATTTTCTTTATAAAAGATTTTTTAAACAGATCGCTTAAAACTGGTATACAAACTCAGCACTGATCTAAAACTGATTAGCAAAGCTAAAAAGAAAATCATAGCATTAATAAAGATTAATAAATAATCAGTCTTAGCTACAAAAATAGCATGATTTTCAACTGCTGCCCAAAGCGTAATGGACATAATAATCACACAGGGAATAACCGTAATCAGGGCCCAATATCTCACCCGTCTAGCTAAATACACCGACGATACTAACAAGGCCAAACCGCCTAACAATTGGTTTACCGCACCAAATAAAGGCCATAAGGCCAAAGCTCCTTTCCCGCTTAAACCTGATGAAAAAGCCAACAAAGCCCCAGTTAAAACAGCTATGCTAGTCGCTATATATTTATTACATAAAATAGGTTTATTAATAGAACGGCCTAATTCAGAGATTACATAACGTTGTATGCGTGCCGCTGAATCAAGAGTGGTACCAGCAAAAGATGCTATAAATACCCCAATAATCGTCACCCCAAATTCCAGCGAAATCCCTATAGAATGCATCATATTAGCACAACCAATAACAACCGCCGATAACTGCGAACCCAAGCCAGAACTTTGGCTAAACGATCCGTAATGCGCCATAAAGGCTTCGCGACCAGTTAACATAACATCCCCAAGCGGATAGCCCATTCCTAAACCGGCAGCTACAGCAATAATAATAATCGTTGCAAGCGCTCCTTCAAGCAACATAGAACCAAAGCCAATAAACTGCACATGCGATTCTGATGCAATTTGTTTAGATGTAGTTCCTGAACAAACCAAAGAGTGAAAGCCCGATATAGCACCGCAGGCAATAGTGATAAATAAGAAAGGCCACAACGCAGGCGCATCAACGGGAGCTTGAAAAGCCGGTGCCGCAAAATGCAACTGGCCACTTATTCCCGAAACGATAGCTCCGATTAAGATTAAGCCCATAGCAATATACAACTGCCAAGCATTTAAATAATCTCGAGGCTGTAAAAGCAAGCGCACAGGCATTACAGACGCGATAAACGCGTAAATCAATAAAATAATAGTCCAGGTACCTGTTGCTGGCATCCATGCAAAATTAGGCAGTGTAAACGGCAAATAATGCCCCAAAAACACAAACACATACATAAGCCCAACAGCAATAACCGTTTTATAAGCCACGCCTCTATGACTAGTAAGTGCCCATTTACCAAAGCAAATTGAAATAGGAACTTCTATCCAAACAGCAATAACCGACGACGGAAATCGTTCGAAAATCAGCGCGATAATCAAACCAAATATAGCTAGAACTATCCAAAGCGCTAAAAATACAATGACAAAAAAAAGCAAACGAACATGGGGATGAATAATATCGCCCGCGATATCAGAAATCGATCGCCCCTCATTACGCATAGAAATAATTAAGGTAGCAAAATCGTGCACAGCCCCCATAAAAATAGATCCAAAAAATACCCATAAAAGCGCCGGAGCCCATCCCCAAATAACCCCAATAGCTGGCCCAACAATAGGCCCAGTACCAGCAATAGAAGTAAAGTGATGCCCAAACGTGACTTGTTTTGAAGACTCTACAAAATCATCGCCATCAGCCAAGGCTTTAGACGGCACTTCTGCCTGTGGATTAATCTTAAATAATTTTGACGCAATAAATTTTCCGTAAGTATTATAGGCAACAATATAGCCAACAAACACCAACAACATAATAAGTAATGGACTGAACATATAACAAAGTGTAACGGAGTTTTTTTAATTTTTTTAGATTAAAATTTTAGTGTTTTTTTAAGAGCCATGGCTCTTAGCTGTGCTTAGTATCCTGGCACTTATATGGCAGAGACTAGATGACGCGCCCTCTCTCGCCCTTTGGGCACTCTCTCCCAAATATTGGGAGAGAGAATTAGATGCAAATTTTAATCAGCGTCATTTCGGTTCAAAATTGTCACTGTTTGAAAGAAATTTCTATTTTTTGTTCCCTGAGCGGAGTCGAAGGGAACTTTTGTTACTCGTTTCTTTGGGCTTGATTTTTATCATAGAATCCATGGCTCTTAGCTGTGCTTAGTATCCTGGCACTTAATGGTACACTTAATGGTAGCTTGACCTATTTACCTGCTCCGCCGCCGCCGCCACTGAGAGAAAGACTCAGGCTTGTGTATTTTGGTGGAGTAAAACTTTGTGAAGACTCTGAAAGCTCTAATAACTGTACGCGTTCATAGTGATTAATTCCATTAAAGCAAACATGAACTTCGGTATCGCCTTCACGATTATAAATTTCAGGATTTATCAATTTTTTTGAGGCGCTTGTGTTATAAAAGTGTATTTTCATGTTAAAGGCATAGGCCATCATTTGCAGCTCTAACGGCAATAACCATTGCCTGGATTTTTTAATGTACATCGCATAGGCACCCACGTGTTCTTGTGTAATTTCAGACTCCCAATCAAAACTCGCTGTACTAGCTGCACAAAAGGTTTCCCAAGCGTCATTTAATTCTGTAATTGAGACTATTAATGCTCGTAACACCGGTTCATCCAAATTGATGATAGCATCAAACTTTTGTTTAAGAGTAAACTGTTTTGATCGGCTTCTAGAATGAGTATTTATATACCTAACTATTTCAGGATACTGCGTGAGAATTTGTTCAAACACACCCCAATTATTAATAATCTCATCAGAAGAAATAGTTTGATCTAAACATTTTGTTTTTAACGATTGTAAGCCAAGTATATTACTACCCCGCATGACCAAATCTTTTATTCCTTCATTACGCAATCGTGCTAATTCTGAGGCAGCCTCTGCAGTTCTGATACGCTCTGCCAATTCACTACGCTTTTCGTCTGCATTAAGCGCAGTATAGACACCACTTATAGACCTACCAAAAACAGCATGAAAGGCACAATTTCCATCTCCCGAAGTTTTACATGCACGAGGGTTCCGAAAAGTTGATTGAGCAGGCGTAAGCGAAGTTGCCGTTGCAAAGCCAAGACCGAATTCACTGTCAGTAGTAGCTGGTTTTACGCCAAATTGCGAGGCACTTGCAGCAGGGTCGCCATTTTGAGCTCGTGCAAGGGGAGTTTTGGGAGCGCCTGCAACAAGCACACTTGCATTATCATTTTTAGCTGTTTTTGGTGTTGCAAAACCGGGGGTTCGCGGTTTCAGATCACTACTTTTTAAACTTAAGTTTTTTTTTTGACCGTTTGGGGTCGCCGGTGTATTAGGTTTAGAAGCGCCAACCCCACTGCCATTTTGTCTTTGTAGATTTCTAGGACTAAGCCCACTACCACCCCCTAGCAATTTTGCATCAACAGTAGACTCTGAAGAAGCTTCCATCTCATTTTGAAGCAATACACTATAGCCTGTCGCTCCCTTACTTATATATATTTCTCCTTGCTTACCGACTTTATTATAAAGCTCAGTACTAACACCGTTAACAATAATTTTAACATCTAACAAAGATGCGATTGTCTCAAGAATTTTTACATCAACTGTACCATTTTTTAAATCCTCCTTAAATTTCGTCATATCTTTTTCTTTAAGATTACTTTTCAGAGTATCAATGAAACCATTATTAACTCTATCTTTTAATTTAGTATTTGCTATTAAATCATTTAGAGCCTTGGAATTTATAAAATTTTTAATACTTGCAAGCTCTTTATTTATAATTACTTCTTTTACTACATGATTTAGACTAAATAATTTTTTATAAGCTTTCGTATCACTTAGCCGTGGCGCCATATACCCAATAACCACAGCCCACAATAAACTTCGATTTTCATCGTTTGGAACTTGATACACTGTATAACTATCAGAAGATAAAGCAGCAGCAGCCCCAAGCCCACTTCTTCTTGGTGAAAAAGAGCTTGCACTACCACCAACCCAGTTGCCATTATTTCCTCTTCTAGGTGAACCAGCGGGTGTTCTAGCAGGGGCATTCGTAG
Source organism: Candidatus Marinamargulisbacteria bacterium (assembly GCA_044350955.1). Lineage (GTDB taxonomy): Bacteria > Margulisbacteria > Marinamargulisbacteria > JBILGQ01. The sequence goes on from JBILGQ010000091.1 coordinate 4,506, forward strand.
AAGAAGAAGAAGAAGAAGAAGAAGCTCCTACTCTAGAAAAAGCTGAAGTTCCAGTAGCTGCATCAGCACCTCCACCAGAATTAAAACTACCAGGACTTGGTTCACCCGGTCTGTAAGAAATAAAACTTACTGAAGGCCCAACACTAGGATTCGCAGGTTGCTTTAAGTTTAAGAAATTGACTATCCTTGGTAATCTAGGAGTCTCGGGTAATGCTTTAGAACCGCCCCCACCACCATGAGTCATTGCCTCCTCTGTAACATTTGGAACAGGAGATTCTAATCCATCAGTAAACCCAAAACTAGCAGGAGAACTAGCTCTTGAACCATGAGCTGCACCTCTACCCATATTGAATGGGGAAAATACTCTAGCCATTGTCATCCTTCTTGGGCTTGGCAATCTAACATCAGCACTTGAACTAGATTTAGACGAATAAGAAAGCAACTGGTAAACATCTATGCTAGATAAAGTAACTAAATTTGCATTCTGATACTTTGTTTCAGCTAGTTCTTGTGTAGCTAAAGTTTCACTTGATCTATCAAGCGCATTAGAGTCCAATTTAGGAAATTTATAATAGTCTTTAAAAGCAGAATTAGAAAAAGATAATTCATCAGGGTATTCATATTTTAACATCCTCTCAATTGC
>JBILGQ010000092.1:0-5117 GCA_044350955.1 Candidatus Marinamargulisbacteria bacterium
GCAGCACCAGTAATCATATTTTTCAAAAATTCTATGTGCCCCGGCGCATCGATAATAATATAATGACGTTTTTTAGTTTTAAAAAAACTACGTGCAGTATCGATAGTAATTCCCTGTGCTTGTTCGTCTTTTAATGCATCTAATAAAAAGGCATATTCAAAAGGCTTAGAGTTGCGCTCGCACACAGCTTTGATTTGAGCTAACTTTCCCTCAGGCAAAGACCCTGTATCAGCTAAAAGACGGCCGATAAAGGTAGATTTTCCATGATCTACATGGCCCACTATGACAATGTTCATTTGTTCTTGATTCATTTTAAAAATCCCTGTTTTTTTGTTTTAACAACACTACATATACCCTTCACGACGCAAGGTTTCTAAGCCGCCGCCATCTTCTTTATCTTGTGCTCGTCCTGATCGTTCTGCGATATTGGCAAACTTTCCTGATCGCAACTCTTCAATAATCTCATCCACATTTTTTGCCGTTGATTCTACCGGATTCGTACAAGGGTAACAGCCTAAAGATCGATAGCGCGTTCCTTCACCATGATCAAAGTACAAATCGGTAATCGGAATACGTTCACGTTGTATGTACTCCCAAATATTCAACTCTGTCCAATCTAATAAGGGATGAATACGCACATGGGTTCCTGGTGCAAAATCGGTTTTGTACTGCTTCCATAATTCTGGAGGTTGATCGCCAACGTTCCAATCAGATCGCTTATCACGAGGCGAAAAATAACGTTCTTTAGACCGCGACCCTTCTTCGTCTGATCTGGCTCCTACAATAACACCGGTATAAGCCTCTGTGTTTGTATCCACTTCATATTGGCCTGTAGCATGATTTAATTTATAGCGTTTCCAAGCGCCTGACAAAGTGTTTTTCAAGGCGTCCGACTTCAGCGCTTTACAACAGGCTATTCGGTCTATTGCTCCGTCCGGAAACGTTTGCTTAGTTCTCAGTGCTTCTTCATTTTGACCATAAATCATCGTCAAATTCCATTGTTTAGCAAACTCGTCTCGATACTGAATCATAGCCGGAATTTTATAGGCTGTATCAATATGTACTAAAGGAATAGGTACATGCCCAAAAAAAGCTTTTCGGGTTAACCATAATAAAACCGTGCTATCTTTACCAATAGACCATAACATACACAGTTGGCTAAACTCTTTATAAGCCTCTCGTAAAATATGCACCGATTGTGCTTCTAGTCTATCCAAATGATCCATCATTATTTCCTTGTTTTTCTTCAATTTTTTCACTAATTTTTTTTCTTACTAATTTGCCGTCTACTACATGTAGACCGCATTCTTTTTGATCTGAACTTTCCCACCACCATCGGCCCGCTCTACTCTGTTCGCCAGGCTCTATAGCCCTTGTACAGGGGGCACAACCTATACTAGGAAAACCCTTATCATGAAGCACGTTATAGGGCACTTTATGTTCTTTTATGTAAGCCCATACATCATCATCAGACCAATTGATCAACGGATTTAACTTTATTGCATGATGAACCTCATCATAAATAACAAACTGAGTATCTACTCTAAAGGAACTCTGATCGCGCCTTAAACCAGTCATCCAGCATGTCACCCCTTTTAAAGCACGTGACAAGGGCTCTACTTTGCGAATATGGCAGCATTCTTTTCGGTTCTCAACACTATCATAAAACGAATTTGGCCCTTTTTTAGACAGCAAATTTTGAACGGCATCATGCTTCGGAAAAAAAACTTCGTAGTCAAAACTATATTTATTTTTGGTTTCACTCATCACATCATACGTTTCCTGATGCAAACGCCCAGTATCTAGTACAAAAATTCGAGCCTTAGCATTCACAGACAAAAACGCATGGCTTAAAACCTGATCTTCTAAACCCAATGAAGAAGCCAATATCGCATCGTCTTTAAAAACACGCGATACATACTGCATGACCTCATCAAGCGAAGCATTAGTCAAAGTCTTGTTTATCTCTTCTATCTCTAGCTCGTAGTGCTTAGTCATTTTTAATTTATCATCCTAAATCTGATAATCAACCGGTTTTACGCCAAACTTAATCAAACTCCAAACCCTCTCATGAAAATACTGAATACCAATCTTAAATACTAACTCGACCAAACCAATTTTATAGGCAAACTCAAAGCTCCCCGTAATAAAGTAAGTAAAAACCATTGTCGTGAGTGAACCAGTTATACGCCATGATATTACTTTTGCTATACTACGTCTTTTACTTTCCATTCAAATTTTCCTTTAAAGCCACTTATTTGGTCTTATTTTTTCTCGATCACAACTACCCAATGAGGCCCATCTTTTTCTTGTTTCAAAATTTTATGCCCTTCAAGCTTCACTGAATTAGGCACATTTTCAATAGGTTCCCCATCGTCTAATAAAATTTCTAATTGCTGACCCGAATTCATAGTTTCAAGTACCAACTTTGTTTTTACAAAGTTCATAGGGCAAGCAACTCCGCGATAATCTTTTTTGATTCCCTCAAGAGAAGCCTCTGCTACTTGAACCGGCTGCTCTTTTTTAGTTTTAAAGCGCAACGAATCATCCATATTTTTATAAAGTTCTAACACTTCATTTGCCAAAGCAATAGCCTGTAATTCTTTAGCTATAAGGGTTTTCATATCCCCCGCTTTTGCCGCGTTCATAAGATCTAAATAGTCTATAGACACCAGCTCTGTTTCAACAAAATGTTTGGCAAACAACTCTAAAGCATGAATTTTAGCATTGGCATCTAAACCACGTGTCACCAATAACATACGAGAGGTATGAAACAACAGATTATCTAAAGTACTAGCTTTGTCAGCTGTAGTACTAAGCGCTGTTAAATAACTTTCGATTTCTTTTTTATCGACGTTAATCATGTCAAACATACCCGCAGAGCACTCCGCCGTTCCCATATCGTCTAAGCGAAGCGGTCGTTTTGCACCAAAATCAATATAATAACTACGATCGTCTTCAAAATTCGGAACCTCTTTTAATTCCTCACACAAACTTTGAATCAAAGCTATCCCTTCGCCTTTTAAATAAGCATGATAATCATCATATTCATCTTTTTCTTCAATATAATTCTTTAAAAATCGATACACCAATTCCGGTACGGCGTGCGACGGAATATCACCCACTTTTTCAGCATAAGCCATTTGCCCAGCGCCACGTTTTGCACCAGCCAATACATTATAAGCTGGATAAATAGCGCCATCTTTGCGACCAATTTTTCCGAAAAAGCCCAAATCAGCAATATGATGCATGCCACAAGTATTAGGGCAACCACTCATATTCAATTTAAAATCAGGAATAGCATCTAAATCCAAATCACTTTTGCCTAATTTATCATGCAAGGCTTTTGATAAACCCCTTGGCAAACAAATACCAAGTTTACAGGTTTGAGCACCAGTACAATTAATCATATCCCCAATAAACGACGCATGACCAACCAAAGTATGTTTTAAGCCAAATATAACCGTAAACGCATTACCCAAATATTTTTCAGGAATATTACGCAAATAAATATTTTGAGCACGACCACAACGTAAAGTATTCTCACCAAAATTCGAAATAAACTCACATAATTTATCGGCATCTTCGCGCAATAAATCGCCTAAGCATAAAGGAATTTTAATGCTCACAAGACCAGCTTGTTTTTGCTCTGTTACATACCGTTTTTTCCACAACAAAAATTCCGAACTATCTACCGTTATTACAGGCAAATCAGTCTCTTTCGCTGCGTCAATAATTTCAGGTAACTCCAAATTTAAACTGGCATCATTTTTAATCGGATCATACTCTTCAAGAAAATGTTGTGTAAACTCTTCACGACCAATTTTCTTCCATAAAAATTTAATACGATTCGAATATTTGCTGCGTCTGTTTCCGTGTTTATCAAACATTGTTTTCATCGCACGTGTTACCTGATACACCTGAGTATCGGAAATAAAATCGAATAACAAATGCCCAACCATAGGTTTTGCACCCATACCACCCGATGTATACACTTCGAACCCTTTTTGTCCGTCTTGAATTTTTGCCACGAATCCTAAACAAGTCGCTTGTGTAAAGGCAGTATCTTCGGCCGTATTCGAAAAAGCAATTTTAAATTTTCGAGGCAAATTCCATGAATCAGGTTCTGACACCATACGTGATGTCAACGCAATAGAATAAGGCGATACATCAAAAATTTCGTTTTTTTCAACACCAGATAATGGCGGATTCAAAATATTTCTAATCGTGTTTCCACCACCACCACGGGTACTTAACCCTACGTCGCGTAATCCACGAATTACCTTCATCACGTTTTGCAATAAAACATCATGTACTTGTACTTCTTGTCTGGTTGTAAAATGCACTTCACCGTTTCCGTATAAAGCACCCAATTCAGCTGTTCGTTTTAATTGTTCAGGTGTAATTCCTGCTGCGGCGCAACGAATACGCACCATATAAGTATGTTCTTGACGTTGTTCGTAAATACCATGGGCTACACGTATCGCTTTAAATTTTACTGGGTTTATTTCGCCCCGAGAAAAACTTTGTATCTCTTTTTCGAACTCATCTTGTTCACTTGCTAATGTCTCTGAATTTGTATAAAACCTCATTGCTATTGGCCTCCTTTAAGTAGTACTTTATGTACTTCAATTTCATTATTATTTTTCAACACTTTAAAACCATTAATTACAGCCGGCTCTTCTTTTAAAGACACAATAATATATACAGGAGTCGGATCGTTAAATAAGCGAATATCTTCAGCCGAAAGCCTTGCCGGCGTTTCTGGATGACTATGATAAACGGCTAATAACTCTAACCCTGCGTTTCTGGCCTGTTTAAGCACCTGAAACTGCTCTTTCGGATCAAACGAAAAATGCTCGGCACTATTATCAATATTCGTCATCGGATAAAATTGTGTAATTTCCGAATTCTTTCCGGCCAAATATCCGCAAGATTCTATAGGTGCAATGCTTTTAGCATGTTCTATAATTTGCTTTCGAATATTGGCTGATAAAATTAAGCTATAGTCTATCATGATTTTAAATCGCAAGCAGCCTGTTCATGATCGACCAGTTCTGTAATATTCAAACGATCAGGGTTAGGCTTTACAGCCACAGTTCTGAATTTCATGTTTA
>JBILGQ010000093.1:0-5113 GCA_044350955.1 Candidatus Marinamargulisbacteria bacterium
GCTAGCATCAAAACAAGAATCGAAGAAATTAAAAATGAAATTTCTAAATCAGATTCTTCGTACGACAAAGAAAAACTTCAAGAGCGTTTAGCCAAATTATCTGGCGGAGTTGCCGTTATTAAAGTTGGTGCAACTACAGAAACAGAATTAAAAGAGAAAAAACACCGTGTAGAAGATGCCTTATCTGCAACAAGAGCTGCTGTAGAGGAAGGAATTGTTGTAGGTGGTGGTACTGCTTTAATTCGTCAAATTCCTGCTTTAGAAAAAGAAATCGCCAACATTGAAGGCGATCAAAAAGCTGGCTTCAGAATTGTTTTAAAAGCGTTAGAAGTTCCGTTACGCAAAATTGCCTCGAATTCTGATGTTGATGCATCTGTTGTTGTTGATAAAGTAAAAAACTCAGCAAATGAAATAGGATTCAATGCACGAACAGGTGTTTATGAAGACCTCATTAAAGCTGGGGTTATCGACCCTTGTAAAGTAACAAAATCTGCTCTTCAAAATGCAGCGTCTGTTGTTGGGTTATTATTAACAACCAATGTATTAATAGCAGATAAAGTAGATGAAAAAGCCGATGCAGCAGCCGCTATGGCAGGCATGGGTGGCATGGGCGGCGGCATGCCTGGCATGATGTAAGCGAATCGCTTTCAAATATGTCCACAAAAAAAGGCGCTTGAAAGAGCGCCTTTTTTATTAAAAAAATTAACGTTACAATAAACCCATTATGCATAAACAAAACTTTGAGTTTCTTAAAAACTCGACCCTCATTATCATCGTCACTTACAGACACCCAGAATTAATCAAACTGAGTTTAAAAAGCGTAATAGAAGCCATAGAATGCAAAGAAAACACTTATGTTGTTATTATTGATAATCATGGAAACACAGAAATAACAGAACATGTGCTGTCACTGATTTCTGACAAAATTTTTGCGTTTCCACTTCCCTTTAATTTTGGCAAAGCCTTAGCTGCAAATTTTTTTATGAAAGAGTATATAACAACAGAAAATCTACCTAAAACCATTGTTTCTATAGACCCCGACATTGTTTTTTCAAAAAATGATTTCAGCACCTTAATCGAAGCTTCGCAACACTTGCCAAACTGTGGCATGATTGGCATGCGATACACAAAAAACAACTGCAACCCGGAACGTAACTTATATTTTAAACCAAAAAAAATAACTGGCACAAATAACAAAGACTATTATTTATCAGTACCCTTTATGTGTACTGTTGCTGGTCCAATTTTTGCTGTGTCTGGAGATAAAGTCTATTATGACTGTGGCAATGAATTATTCCCCAAAAAATACATTAAAGTATATGGTGGCGATGATTCTGCTATTTATGCCAAATTACGCAAAAGATATATTAACGGATACCTTGAAGGCACTGAAGTCACGCACATGGCTTCTGGGGCGCATATTTGTTTGCCTAATTTATCTTAATCTTCTAATTATCTGTGTATCAAACTATAAACTAATAAAAAATTTACAAAGAAAATGCCGTTGATATTACTTCTCTAAGTTGCTCGTTCATATCATTCGAGTCCTTTTTCGCTTTAATACATTGGTCTAAATTATAAAGCATGTAAGCTTCTCCGAATTTTTTTAATGCATTAATTGAAGACTTCAACTGACGCAGCACTTCTACACAGTCTTCCTCTTTCTCACTTTCTAACTTTTTTTTGAGAGCATCAATTTGACCTTTCGCTCTATTAAGCCTAAATAATAACTCTTTATCTATCATAAAAACTCCTAAATTTCTGAAATATAAAAACCAAACTATTTATTTCACTTGATGTATTAGATTAATATATATACCATACTGGGTATACTATATAAATGGAGCAAATTATGCAATCGTTAAGTGTTCATGAATTAAGTATTCATATTGAAGAAAATAAAGAAAATAAAAACATCTTATATTTAGATGTACGAACACCAGCCGAATTCAGAGCAGAACATATTAAAAGATTTAAAAATATAAGCTTGGACAAACTTGAAAATTATATTGATGAACTACAAAAATATGACACTGTCATTATATCTTGTGCCAGCGGAAACCGTAGTAACAATGCCTGTAAATTATTAAAAGGACGACTAAAAAATTTAGTTAGCTTAACAGGCGGGATCACAGAATGGAAGCAAGCAAAATTTCCCATTATACAAGAAAAAACAACTTATATCTCTGTTATGAGACAAGTACAAATCATTGTAGGCCTAGGAACACTAGCGCCCTCTTTATTATCACTAACTTTCAGTAGTCATTATAGCTGGATAAGCGGATTTTTCGGAGCAGGCTTACTTGTAGCCGGTTTAACCAACACCTGTTTATTAGCGTCTATTCTTGCAAAAGCGCCATGGAACCAATAATACAAGAAATTGGATACGCTGCAGCTACCTTTATGGGTTTAGCATTAGGCCTATTAGGAGGAGGAGGATCTATTTTAACCGTGCCAATTTTAGTTTATAGCTTTGGCATTCCGGCCTCTCTTGCCACCAGTTATTCGTTATTCATAGTTGGTGTAACCAGTCTATTAGCCAGTATTCGATATTTTAAAGAAAAATTAATTGATATAAAAATAGCCCTACTATTTTCTTTTCCCTCAATTATTGGAGTATTTTTAGCACGACAATTTTTACTACCCTCACTTCCAGATCAACTAAATTTGATCGTTATCCAAATCTCAAAAGATAGTTTTATTTTAATATCATTTGCCCTACTCATCAGTATAATTTCAATATTCATGTTTAAAAGCACAGATAATGAAGCCGAAATAGGATTAGAAAATCGTGAAAATAATAAACTATGTTACAAAACCATTATAATTGAAGGGTTACTTGTAGGAGGCCTTACTGGCTTCGTTGGGGCTGGAGGTGGCTTCATGATTGTTCCTGCATTAACTTTATTTGCCAAAATACCCTTACGATCGGCTATTGCAACATCCTTACTCATCATCAGCGCTAAATCGTTAAGTGGATTTGCATTTGATCTAAACTTAGACTATGCTATTGATTGGAAATTTTTACTATCTTTCTTAAGCTTTACCTTATTCGGAACTTTAATAGGCGCATCACTAAATAAACGCCTAAAAGTGTCTGTATTAAGAAAAGCCTTTGCTTTGTTGGTGTTCATTATTGGTATTGGAATTTTAATAAAAGAAATTTAAAAAATAGGAGATAATATGCAAATAAAAACTTTTTTTGACAATGACACTTCGACGTTATCCTACGTCGTCTATGATGAAAAAACAAAAGACTCACTGATCATAGACCCGGTTCTAAATTACGATCCTGCTTCGTCAAAATACAGTACAGAATCTGTAGATTTGGTATTAAATTTTATAAACGAACAAACACTCACTGTGCATTATATATTAGAAACTCACGCACATGCCGATCATTTAACGGGAGCACAATTTTTAAAAGAAAAACTTCCACAAGCTAAACTTGCAATCGGAGAAAATATTACAAAAGTTCAAAGTAAATTTAAACATATCTTTAATTTTAAAGAGTTTAACGAAAATGGTGTTCAATTCGATATGTTACTAAAAGACAATAGCACCATTCATGCGGGCAGCATCAGTATAAAAATACTATTTACACCTGGGCACACGCCTGCCTGTTCTTCATACCTGATTAACAACGAAGCCGTATTTTCAGGAGATGTTTTATTTATGGATGATTACGGAACTGGCCGCTGCGATTTTCCGGGAGGAAGCTCTGCTGATATGTACGACTCTGTTACAAAACGCCTATACACCTTGCCAGATCATACAAAAGTGTATGTTGGACACGATTATAAACCAGGCGGACGTGAACTTCGTTATGAATCAAGCATAAGCAAACAAAAAACCTCCAACCCACAATTAAACCAACACACAACTAGAGAAGAATTTATAAAAAACAGAGATGCGCGTGATAAAACACTAACATCCCCACGATTATTATTGCAAAGTTTGCAAGTAAACATCGATGCCGGACATTTGCCAAAAGAAGAAGATAACGGCAATAGTTACCTAAAAATACCACTACGAAAAAAATAAGTGTCAGCGTCGTTTTTGTGTTATAAACCAACTCTTTTTAGCTGTTCATTCATTAAAGAACTCATTACACTTAGCCAATGAGTTTAATAGTAGTATTAATATTTTTTGCTAGCATAGTGCAAAGTTTAGCGGGCTTTGGTTACGGCATGGTACTGGTACCGCTAGCATTGTTATTTGTTAAACCCAGTCTTATCATTCCCATTTCTTTAATCACAGGAAATATCCTAAACCTCATCCTGTTATTACAATATAGACGTTCTATAAATAAACAAATGGCAGGCTTTTTATTGCTTGGAGGCTTATTATTAACCCCACTCGGCGTGAAAGCATTGATATCAATAAACCCAGATCTTATAAAATTATCGGTAGGAACTATCATGATTTTCACCTCGATTATGATGTATTTTGGCTTAAGAGTCTTAGTCGCCAAAAAAAATATTGGTCTTTTTATTGTGGGATGTATGAGCGGATTTATCGGAGCACTTTGTGGTATTGGTGGCCCCCCCATTGTGTTATTTCTTGTAAACGAAAATATTAAAAAAGAAGAATTTAAAGCTACATTAATATTATACTTTAGTATTCTATCTTTATTAATAAATGCCATTTATTTTTACGAAGGTCTAATAACAAAAGACGTAATAATTAAATCCTTATTTTGTCTTCCCGTTTTAGGCCTTGGTTTAAGTTTGGGTTTTGTTCTAAACAAGCATATAAAAGAAGAACTATTTAAAAAATTTGTTTTAATTTTAGTGTTCGTTTCAGGAACATTATTAGTCGTTCAAAGTTTATAACGATTCAATCTTATTTACCTGCGCCACAGCACTCAGTACTGCTGCAATGCGAATAACCGATTGCACCCCTTCATAACTCACCCCTGCTTCTTGCAAAGTCTTTGCATGGGAATCTATACAAAAATGACACCCGTTAATAGCCGAAACAGCTAAACAATACAGCTCGAAATTTGCTTTTTCGATGCCCGGGTTTGCAATCACCATCATTCTTAATCCCGCTTGCAACTGCGAATAAGTCGGGTCAGACAAACAGCCCATAGACCGATAATACACATTGT
>JBILGQ010000005.1:0-16089 GCA_044350955.1 Candidatus Marinamargulisbacteria bacterium
CAAAAGAACTTTGCTGCTCATCAGAAAATCGTTGTAAAACAAATTCGCTTACTGATAAAAAAGGATTTAAAGGCCCGACCCCTACTCGAACACGAGTAAAATCAGTGCCCCCACAACACTGCACGATTGATTTTAAGCCATTATGAGTACCAGCACTACCGTCGGTTTTAATTCGAACCTTTCCAAAATCAATTTCAAAATCATCAACAATCACAATCACATCAGATAAACTTAACTTATAATAAGACAAAATCTTTTGTACAGCTTCACCACTTCTATTCATATAAGTCTGAGGTTTAACAAAAATAATTTGAGAATTAAACTGCTTCACTGTATACAAATCACTATCAAATTTTTTATGTTTTGTCACAGACATACAAGTACTTAAATAAGCATCTATAGCCAAAAAACCCACATTATGACGGGTAAATAAATACTCGCTCCCCGGGTTTCCAAGACCTACAACTATTTTCATCAATGAATTATAAAGACTTTTAAAAGTTTTTAAAGAGAAAACTCTTTAAGAATAATAGAAAACTCTTCAAAACGAGTTTTCATATGACTAACCGCTGATAGAGGATTAATATAAAACTCTGTTTTAACATTTGGATCAAACAAATATTCTTCTTTAATAAAGGCTATTTCTCGCTTACGCCTTAACAGTTCGCAGTCACATAATAATAAAAACTGCTTACCCATCAACTCGTATTTTTCTTCTGGTAATCGTATCTTAGAATTTCCTGTTACTTTTTCTTGATAATACTCTGTAAATAACATCATTAATAAATTGAGATAGCCTTGGCCCTCTTCACTTTGTTTGCAGGCAATAATTTGTTCTAAATATTCAAGAGGTGTAAAACTTAAATCCATGCGGTCTGGATTTAATACATGCCTCTCTAAAAAAACAGAAAAAAAATCAAAAGACTGGTAATCAGAGCTCCAAACGGATGTTGGATTATAAGTCATTTTTTCACTATCCATGAATTCATTATACTGCTAAAAAAATTTAGTGCAAGCTAAAAAAAACTATTCCCACTCTATTGTAGCAGGTGGTTTAGACGATATATCATAAACCACTCTATTCACACCAGATACTTCATTAATAATGCGGGATGATATCTTTTCTAATACTGGATACGGGATATGCGCCCAATTAGCAGTCATAGCATCTTCAGATTGAACAGCTCGAATAGCAACTGTATTTAAATAGCTACGTTGGTCACCTTGTACCCCCACACTTTTTATCGGAAGCAATACAGCAAATGCTTGCCATAATTTATCGTATAACCCTTCTTGCTTTATAACATCCATCAATACAGCATCTACTTCTTGCAATAAGGCAACAGATTCACGCGTTACTTCTCCAATAATACGAATTGCCAAGCCAGGCCCAGGAAACGGGTGTCTGTAAACCGCTTCTCTTGGTAAACCCAATTCTACTCCGACCAGCCTAACTTCGTCTTTAAATAACAATCTTAATGGCTCAATAATCGTAAATGCCATGTCTTTCGGCAAACCACCTACATTATGATGCGATTTTATTGTCTGTGCAGTAGACGAAACATCACCAACTGCCGATTCAATAACATCCGGATACAGTGTGCCCTGAGCTAAAAATTTATGATTACCCGATAATTTAAGGCTCTCGGCCTCAAAGACACGAATAAATTGCTCACCAATTATTTTTCTTTTTTGTTCAGGATCAGTAATTCCTTCTAACTTAGAAAAGAATAAGTCAGACGCATCAATATAGATAATATTTAAATTAAAATTATTTTTAAAAAAAGTTTTGATACGAATACCTTCATCTTTTCGCATAAAACCATGATCAATAAACATACAGGTTAATCGATCACCAATAGCCTTTTTCAAAAGAGCTGCTACAGTAGTAGAGTCTACCCCACCAGATAAAGCACAAAGCACCTTATCGTGATGCACTTCTTTATTAATTTTGTTTATAGCTGTTCTAATAAAAGCATCGGGTGTCCAATCAGGAATGCACTTACAAATTTGCAATATAAAATTCTTAATAATTTCTTTGCCTCTAGGCGTATGTGTTACTTCTGGATGAAACTGCAAACCGTATAAACCACGACGAGTATTAGCAAAAGCGGCTATCGGACAATCGTTTGTATGACCAATACGCTGAAATCCCTCAGGCATACGCACAACAGAATCACCGTGACTCATCCAAACTGTCATTTCAAGCCATAATCCCTCTAACAAATCTAAATTATTATCGACATACAAATTAGCAGATCCATATTCATGACTTTTAGAACGTGATAATTCCCCACCCAATAATTTCGCCATTAACTGCATTCCATAACAAATTCCTAATACAGGAATACCAGAGTCAAGCAAAGCCGGGTCACAAGTCGGAGACCCTTCATCAAATACGGAACTTGGCCCGCCTGACAAAATTATGCCTTTAACATTTTTTTTCTTCAATTCCTGCAATGTTATAGTATGAGGCACTACTTCACAGTACACAAAATACTCACGAATTTTTCGTGTAATTACTTTAGTATATTGCGAACCAAAATCGAGTATTGCAATCATTATTGTTTATACATCCCCAAAGCCTGAGCTTTTTGATAAATTTTACCTTCAGTCAATAAAGAAGGCGCAAACACCACTTCTACTTTCTCATGCATTTCTTTAATATTTCTAGCACCCAAAGTAGCAAAACAGGTTAAAATGGCCCCCTGCATATTTTGAGATCCGTCATCAGAATTCGACGGCCCAATTAATATTTGCTCTAAACTGGCTATAGTTCCCACATTAATACGAGCCCCTCTAGGCAATACACTATTAGGAGTAGCCATACCCCAATGAAAGCCTCTACCAGGTGCTTCAAAGCTTTTCGCAAACGGCGAACCAATCATTACAGCATCGGCAGAACAGGCTAAAGCTTTACAAATATCACCAGAATTTGAAATTCCGCCATCGGCAACAATAGGCACATAAACGCCAGATTCGTTATAATAATCATCTCGAGCAGCCGCACACTGTGCAATTGCAGAAGCCATCGGAACACCAATACCCAACACACCACGTGTTGTACAGGCTGCACCAGGCCCAATACCCACAAAAATACCAGCCACACCAGTCTCTAATAACGATCTGGTTACATCATAAGTAGTCGTATTACCAACCATAACAGGAATAGGCATATCTTTAACAAATTGCTTTAAATCTAAAATAGACGCTTTATTTTCGGTAATATAATGTGTAGAAATTACAGTAGACTGAACAATAAAAATATCCGCACCAGCTTCAGCCGCTATAGGACCAAGCTCACGAGCGCGTTGAGGGGTAGACGACACAACCACAGGAACGTTCTGTTTTTTAATTTCCTGAATACGTTGTTTAACAAGTTCGATTTTGACATCATTTTCTTGATAGATTTTTTGCATTAAAGCGACGTAGCCCACTTTATCAACTTCAGAAATTCTTTCTAGAACCTCGTCAGCATTCTCATAACGAGTTTGAACCCCTTCTAAATTCAAAACAGCCAAAGCGCCAAACTTACCAATTAAACCAGCGGTTTTAGGAGACACCACTGAATCCATAGCAGAAGCAAACACGGGGATACGCATTTTTACACCCGCGATAGTAGCCGATATATCCACTAAATTAGGATCTAAAGTAACCGACGTTGGAACCAAAGCGATTTCATCTAAACCATATGACCGAGTAAATTGTTTTTCAGATCTTGTAACCATGTGAGAGTCTCCGTAAGATAAAAAATTTTAATGGGCAATTCTACCGATTTTAGAGTTAGAAGTCAATATAATTTTGAATTACAGTGTTCCTTAACTTACAATAATCCAGGTAACTCGTTTAAAAAATCCCTAATGGGCAACACAAGTATATCGCCATGCTTTTCTTTTCGATTGCCCCCATAGATTAAATAAAGTCTGACTTCAGGATAATCTTCTTTAAAATGCCTTAATCCATTAAAATCTTTTGAGGACAGATTTTTACTGAGCTTTACTTCGATAGCCATAAACCCATTTGGACCATAGAGTATAAAATCAACCTCAACCCCATGTTTCGTTCGCCAATAAAAAATCTGATACCCCTTTTCTAGATAATCGTTTTGAGCACGGATCTGTTGAAAAATCAGCGTTTCTAAAGTAATTCCACCAATCTCACTGACAGAATCCAAAATCCCTTTAGGGCGTATATGTCGATACACTCCGCAGTCAAAGAAATAAAACTTTTTTTGCGAGATCAATTTGCGTTTACTTCGTTTAGTAAAAACAGGTATTCGAACAGCGATTAATAAGTCTTCTAAGAGTGAAAAATAATTTTCTACAGTCACTCTCCCTAACCCACAGTCTCGAGCTACTTCAGAGACATTTAATACAGCCCCCTGTGAAAAACTAGCTGCCTCTAAAAAACTAGAGAAAGCAGATAAATTTCTACTTAAGCCTTCTTGTAACACTTCTTCTCTTAAGTAGGTGTTTAAATAACTGTCTAAAAACTGAATCGGATCATGACTGGTATAAGCTTCTGGCAACAGGCCCACCGTTAAGGCTTTTTCTAAGTCAAATGTTTCTGCAAGCTCTGTACTGGTTAAAGGATGCATATAGTAGCGCCTTGCACGACCGGCTAATAAATTATGTGCCTCCTTTCGCAGTTTTCTCGCGCTTGATCCGGTTAAAATAAAGCGTGTTTTATGACTGGCAATAAGGCGGTGTACTTCGTTTAGTAACTCAGGCACCTTTTGAATTTCATCTATCACCACCCAATTATCATGCTGTGATGCGATCATATTTTCTAGCCGTGACGGATTTGCCAGTAATAGGCGATAACTTTCTGTATGAAGCAAGTCAATAATTAAGGCATTTTTGACCATTTGTGCAATCCAAGTGCTTTTTCCACATCCTCTTGGGCCAAATAAAAAAAAACTCACCTGCTTGTCTAAAGGGGCTTTTAGTTGTCTTTGGATGTATAAACCATCATTATTGAAAGTCATAATTTCATTTTAGCCGACTATTTGAAAAAGTAAATGGCAAATTAATGGAATGTAACAGCAAAATAATTTAAAACAATTTAATCCGAAGCAAAGCCTCTGTTTTACTCAAAGATTTCAAAAATACATCGCCATTGTTAAAAAATATTCGACAGTCATTGTTATGACTTTCAAATACATACTCTTCTTTCAAATCTTCACATCTCAAATCTGTAATGGTGCCTTTCAAGTGCGAACACATCATACCCCCAGTATTTGCACCGAATTCAAGCCCAAGATCTTTCATAATTTTTCCTAAACACTCTATTTGATCTGGAGTCATATAACTCTCCCTAAAAAATTAAAATTTTATACATTAAACTAAATGGTTATCGGAAGATTTGTAAAAAAAATTTCACTAAATTAAAAAGTATTTATTTTTGCAGTAGATAATAACTCTTATTGTATTATTATCAAATATTGACTTAGTCTATAATAAGAGTTGTACACACTTTTCACTTTTGATATCCTTAATCACCTATGATAGACCGTTACTCAAGAAAAGAAATATCCGATATTTGGTCCTTAGAAAACAAGTTCAACAAATGGCTTGCGATAGAAATTGCTGCGTGCGAAGCCCATGTAGAATTAGGCAATATTTCTGCCGAAGACGTAGAGCACATCAAAAAAACCGCCAAATTTGACATCAACCGAATCGAAGAAATCGAAGCCGAAATTCATCACGATGTCATAGCATTCTTAACATCGGTTGCCGAATTTGTAGGCCCACAATCACGATTTATCCACCTAGGCTTGACCTCTTCAGACGTTGTAGACACCGGTTTCAGCTTACAAATACAAGACGCCGGAAACTTACTAATTAAAGCCCTAAAGGATTTATCAGAAACAATAAAAGCACAAGCCCACACCTACAAAAAAACACTAATTATGGGCCGCACACACGGTGTTCATGCCGAACCTACGACCCTAGGTTTAAAACTAAGTATTTGGTATGAAGAAATGCAACGCAATATTAAACGTCTAAAAAATGCCACAGAAGACTTAAATGTCGGCAAAATATCAGGCGCTGTCGGAAATTACGCCCACATGCCACCAAAATTAGAAGAACTAACCTGTAAAAAACTAGGCATTAACATTGCCAGCATCTCTACACAAACATTACAACGAGACCGACACGCCGCTTTTATAAGCACAATCGCCATTATAGGCGGAACACTAGAAAAAATGGCAGTAGAAATTAGAGGCCTACAAAAAACCGAATTTAACGAAATACAAGAGCCTTTCTCTTCAACTCAAAAAGGCAGTTCAGCCATGCCACACAAAAGAAACCCCATTTTAAGCGAGCGAGTGACGGGTTTATCTCGTGTATTACGCGGTTATGCTGTTGCTGCTCTAGAAAATCAGGCCTTATGGCATGAACGCGATATTTCTCACTCTGGTTCAGAGCGTGTCATATTTCCTGATGCAACTATAGCTTTAGACTACATGATTTCACTCATGAAAAAAGTGCTAGCCGGCATGGTAGTAAACAAAGAACAAATGCTAGAAAATATAGGCCGTTCTTATCATGTATTTTTCTCACAAAAATTATTACTTAAACTAGTAGAAAAAGGTAGTACCCGTGAAGATGCTTACAGACTTGTACAACGCAATGCCCTAGCTGCATTTGATGAAAAACGCTTATTCGAAGACAAAATAAAAGAAGACAAAGACATCACCAACCTATTTACAACGCAAGAGCTTGATGAATTAGTTAGTTTTGATCAATATATAACGCACGTCGACAGCATTTTTAAACGCATTTATCACTAGTTTTTTAAAATGATGAATCGCTTTGACGACGAGTCAGAAAATCCATTAGATATATTGGGCCTTCATAGAGAGCATATTATTGCCTTACATGAAGCCTATACACATACCAATAAAAAAACCAGTACCAAACGATCAAAATTATTATTTGAAATCCTTGAAAAGCTTAAGCACTACGATCAAAAGCGAAACACCCTATATTGGGAACAAGATGACTCGATTTAAATAGAAAAGATCATTGTTAACTTGAAAAGCTTTAGCATATACCATAAAATTAGATTCTAGTCATTTTGAGGCGGCATGGCCAAGTGGTAAGGCATAAGTTTGCAAAACTTTGATCCTCAGTTCGAATCTGAGTGCCGCCTCCAAAAAAATAATTCCCTAATTTTCCAAAATACACGCATAACCCCTAACTAATATTCGTCAAATCAGCAGAAAATTGCTATAATACACACATGAAAAAACATATTATAGTATATATTATCAGCCTAATTATCATTCAGATCTTACTAATTACCTTTAATTCACCTCCTTATAAAATGGGCGTTCTTACTATTATTATTGCTTCCTTATTAGCCATAGATTTATACGGAAAAATTAAAAAATCTCAACAAGATCTACGTAAAAGTAAATACAATCCTGAAAAAGACCTACAAACAGCTAATTTAGTACAAGAAGCATTACTGGATATTGACCCACCTACTTTAAACATGATTCAAATTGCAAAACGATGTAAAGCGGCTAAAAATTTAGGGGGTGACTTCTACACCTTTATCAATAAAACAGTAAACAACTTATCTCAGGATAAAGATAATCCAGGAATATTAGAATATAAGAAAAAAGAAGAAAATATCTTAGGTATTGCTGTGGGTGATGTCGCCGGCCATGGCGTTTCATCGGCTCTTGTTATGGCATTAGCTTCAGGTTTAATTGGTAGAATTGCCCATAATTATTCAAGTCCGGCTCTTATTTTAGAAAAAAGCAATAATGAAATACAACGCTATATTGCTAAATCAATTATTTCACACGTAACTGCCTTTTATTGCAACTTAAATTTAGACACCTTAACCCTCTGTTATTCAAATGCGGGACATCCGTCTGCACTCATTTTGCATCAAGACGATAGCTTTGAAAGAATTACCACTAATGGTCTTTTTCTTGGCATGTATAAGAATGAAATCTATGAAGAAAAACTGTATCAACTCAAAAAGGGTGACCGATTATTTATATTTACTGATGGAATCATTGAAACCATGGACCAAAAACGAGACTCATATGGTAGCAAACGTTTAATGGATTTATGCATAAAACACAAAGAAAAAAATGTTAATGATTTACTTGATATCGTATTCATTGAAATTAAACGGTTTTCAGGTGATTCTGAACAAAAAGATGATGAAACATTAATTATCGTGGATTTATTATAATGTGGACACAACATATTAATGTTCTCAAAGTAAGCGAAGACCGCAAAAAAAAGCAACTCGATCAACTTGTAATAGAAAAAGAAACAAAACTATTTATTAATACTAATTTTGTCTGTTCACTAGTACACACCCCTCAATTCGAAAAAGAGTTAATAATCGGATATGTATTTATGCACTATGGCCTATGCGATATATTGGATGTGAAGTATTTACAAGAAAGCAATGAACTTCACATTGAAGCAGCTATTCATAATTGTCACAGCCCAAGTACTCATTTACAGTTCAGTAAAATAGACCCTTATACTATTTTTCAATTATCTGGATATTTTCAAGAACAGGCCTATTTATATAAAAAAACAGCTATCACCGAAAGTGCTGCAATAGCCCTAAAAGATAGTTTATTGTTTAATGCCGAAGATATTTCACAACAAAACGCCTTATATAAAACTCTAGGGCTAGCCTATAACGCCGGCCATAAAAGCTTCGAAACACTGGCCCTATTAGTATCGGCAAAAATTGACTCTCTACTAATGACTAAACTCAGTCGTTTAGGTTTTTTAGCTATTATTTCTCGAACAGCAGTTACCAAACAAGCTTTAGATATCGCAATATCAAAAAATATCTCTTTATACGGATTCGCTAGAGGCCGACGATTTAACCACTATACCGCTTTGTAGAAGTCTTTGCGTCAAAGTGGCATATAAAAAAATGGCAACAATAGCTACTAATAATGAAAACGCAAAATATTCCTGCCTTAATAACTGAAACGATACAGAATACGCAATTAAAGGTCCTATCACACGACTGATACTACCTATACTCTCATAGGCTCCCATTACAACGCCGTTATTATCTGTAGTAGTAACCATCGATAATAAAGATGGCATGAAGGTATTCACAAGTGAAACACCAACCGATATAAGCGCAACAAACAGCATTAATTCAGTAACAGTGCCCGCTGATGCTAAGCCAAAAAATCCGAGCGATAACAAGCCTAAGCCCAAAGCGCATAACAGTTTAAACTGCCGGAAAGAGTAACGTGTAATACAGCCTTGAACCACTAAACCAACTAAGCCCGCATACATAAAAAAGAAAGAATTTTGTCGCAACGAAAAATCAAAAAACGTATTGGTAAACAACGAGAAAGTGGTCTCAAATCCAGAAAAACTTATCATATACAAAAAGAATGACACAAAAATAACTAGCACGGCTTTATTCTTCAATTGAAAAAGGCCTTTTAATCTATCATGTGAACTAGCAATTTTTTTACGCGTATGAGACTCTTCTAAATACAGCCACGTAATCAGTGCAGCAATAAGTGACAAAGAAGCCGCGACAAAAGCTGTTATCATCTGACCATGAGGGCCATGAAATAAAAAACCACCTAAAGCTGGCCCAACAATAAACCCTAATCCAAATGAAATACCAATAACAGCCATGCCTTTTGACCGAGTCTCTTCAGTTGTTATATCAGCAATATAGGCGCGTGCCACCGCGATATTACCACCTGTAAATCCATCTAATAATCGGGCAAACAAAAACATCCAGTAACTTTGTGCATACGCCATAAGTATATAAGCCAACACAGTTCCTAATTTAGACAGAATTAATAAAGGCTTTCGTCCATAAATATCAGATAAATACCCTAAAATAGGAGAGGCAATAAATTGCGCTAATGAAAAAGAGGCCATGAGTAAGCCCAACGTAAAGTGATTAGTATGATATTGAAGGGCTAACTGAGGCAATACAGGAATAATTAAGCCAAAGCCTATTAATTCTGTAAAAACAACAAAAAATAAAATAAGTAGAGATTTATTAAGCGCCATTAAACCGTAATTTGTTCAAAACTGCCACAATAGAAACTGCGTATTTTTGTGAAATATCTTCAAGTTTCATCTCATGATATACCATCTTCTGAAGGTCCATCGCATGAAGCTCACTCCAAGATTTACCTAATATCATTCGCAGCTCTTTTTTATCCAAATTACGCTTTTCTACATTCACGATACCATAACCACGTTTTGCATCGTTGGTTTTGCTTTTCTTTGGATTGTTTTTTGCCATAGACTTTATTTTATCTTATTTGGCTCAGTCATGAAATAGCAAATCTATTCACTTCCATTTAAAAACGGTTTACCATCACTGTATGATGATAACGCTGTACGAACTAAGCTGGACAGATACTCAACCCAAAAATTTAGATTACTTTAACAAGCAAGAAATACAGGTTTTAAACAAGTTGTCGAATAAAAAAAGATATTATCAATTTTTGTGGTGTCGTTATTATCTAAAAAAAATTCTAGCCACTCACTTATCTAAGCCTGTATCAAGTATCGACATTCATAATACAGAACAAGGAAAGCCCTTCATTAAGGCCCCTATTTACTTTTCACTTACACACAAAGAACAACAAGCTTATATCTGTGTGTCAGAGCAACCCTGCGGCATCGATTTAGAGCATATAACAGATACGAACTATGAAAAACTAGCAAAAAAAATGCTAAGCCCAAGCGAATATCACCTCTATCAAGACTCAACAAACAAAGAAGAAACGTTTTTACGTTATTGGTGTATTAAAGAATCCATTACAAAGCTAGACGGCCAACCCTTATTACAGACCTATAAACAGTTGCAGTGCGTTCAACTAAGTCACGACCTATTCATCTATAAAAATCAAAAAAATAACAGACTCTATTATGGCCATCTCCTCTATAATCAAAGTCAAATTATTTCAGTAGTCAGTCTTTCAAAATCCACGCTTTTACGTGGTGAATTTTCGTGCTAAACTAGGCAGATGTTAACGAATACATTAACAAAAAAACAAAAAGACGTCCTAACTTTTTTGTGTAAGTATAAAAGCGATAACGGTTTTTGCCCCTCGTATAAAGACATTGCAGCTCATTTTAAATTCAACTCAGACGGCACAGTAAGAACCTATTTAGAACAACTAGAAGCTAAACACTACATAAAACGCAGCGGAAAAGCCCGATCGTTCCAACTATTAGTAGACCTAACACAGATACCAATTTTAGGCACAATTCAAGCCGGATTACCAATAGAAGCACTACAAGTAGACAATGGTCATATAAACGAACTACCAGTATTACAATACAAAGACAGCAAATTCGCCTTAACCGTAAAAGGCGACAGCATGATAAATGCCGGAATATTAGACGGAGACATAGCCATAATAGATAAAAATCAAGCAATAAAAGCAAAAGACATCATAGCCGCACAAATAGAAGACGAAGTCACCCTAAAACGCTATGTCCCACAAAAAACGCATATCGAACTACAGGCCGAAAATGAGGCCTATTCCCCTATTATTCTAAACAACAGCGAAAAATCATCTATAATACTAGGAAAATACATAGGCCTCATTCGAAATAACCCTAATTAACTAAAAAACAAGAACAGCCCCATGATTTATTTTCTTCAAAATTTTCGGATCCTTTAAATTAACATTACTTACAGAAAAATCGTCAACATGAAACCAAGTATTTTTATCGCCTCTAATATAGGTAGTGTAATGGCCTCCACCTAAAATTGTCTCATGAACAACCATACACATAAGATTTTCAGGAACCACATCCCTAAGCTTATTTTCTGTAACAGCATAAGGATTTCGAATAATTTGCCTTAAAGGTGCTGAGATAGGATGTTCAACGGATGTAACCTGATGATAGTCTTTTTTTTCTTGCCCCGATAAATCCCCTACTTCAAATTTTCCGGTAATACGAGAATTAGCATCCACGACTTCTTCTTGTCTTGGATTTTGTCCGGAATATACCTGTCTGATTAAAGGAACTATCTCTTCTTTTCTTTCTTCATGCAACACGATTTCCATCGATTCGGCATCATTATAAAAGCGCCGAATATCTCGTCTAAGACCACATCCAAAGCTTCTAAGAAAAGCTTCTTTTTCACTAGGATCTTCTAATCTATTCATGTGATGCATTAAAATATCCGGTAAAGGTACAAAACAATCTGTAAAAATCTTAATAAATTCCGCAGGATCCCCCATTGTTCCAGGTTTTAAACAACTTGCATCACCAAAAATTTCAAAGTGAGCTTTCCTGATAGCGCCAATTTTTCTCATTCGCTTAGCTGAGTCTAACGAATTGTTAGGATCTAATAATTTCTGAATATTTCTAAAAAAAATAGGTCTAAATGCTTTCATTTTTGCATCATTTTCTAGAGGAAGTTGTATACCAGCTAGTGTAACAGTATGATCGCTATCGAGATTAATTCTATTCAAATATGAAGAAGCGGACTCGCTGTCAAATAAAACAGGATGCCTTTTTAAACAAGCAATTCCAGAAATCATAAAGCAATGATTACCCATATTCATAGAAGCAAAGCTTTGCTCAATTTCCTTTATATCCAGTGTCTTACATGACAAATTTTTCACTTCTTCAAATTTTTTTAAAAGTTCTATGCACTCAGTTCTATCTTCCACTGGTAATGTTTCTACCTTTTTATACCATGCTAAATATATCTTTTCTTTGTCAGCAAAAGACATATAGGCAAATGCTGGAGATTTAAAGTCCTCAATATACTTTTCTAATGTAGCTATAAACACTGTTTTTGACATTGGAGCAGAGTCAGTTTTAGCGGCACCGCCTTCTCCAGAAGGAGAAACAGAGCGCGAACTCGATGATCTGCTACTTGAAGCAGACCTAATAGAAGTAGTTCTAGGTCTAGCAGCTCCTAAACTTCCTGCAGAAGGCATAACAGCCAATCCCATTATTAGAACCTGATTAGGGCAAAAGACGCTCAAACACTGTAATAAACCCATTTTTTTCATGCCATTCTCTCCGTAAATAATTTAAACTCAAAAAAGTTACTTTATTCTTTACGTTAAAATTGACAAATTAATTTATCGAATTATTTGCATATATTTAGCGAGCTTTAAAAAAAATATAGGGACAGGTCACGACCTGTCCCTACATACGTCTAAACTAGTTTTTTAGGCACTATGAGATAGCTATGAAAAAAAATAAAAAATTAAATATGATCTTCTTGTATTAGAAATACAGGCCTCGTTCATGATCTTCTTGCATTGGATGAGGCTTTGATAAAATAACGAAATCTTGCTATAATGCAATTTCATTTTACTTAACTAAGTCAAGGATACCACCATTTATGAACTCAATTACTAAGTTGGCAGCCGTCGTATTCACAGGTTTTGGATATACAAAGCCAGCTAGATCCTCCCATGTGGGTCCAAAAGGGTTGAGCAACTCGGGGAAGCTGAGGAATGCCCAGCAAGAGCCAGATCGTGAGAAGACTTTGGGGGTAGATAGACGACGCTTGTCTGATGCGACGGTCACTACATTTTTGAGCGTCTTTGAGGGGTCCAATAGTGATGCAGGAATTGCTATCCAAAAGACGAGTGACGAGGGATTTGTTCTAACTGGATGGACCTATAATAATGGAGCGGGAACCTCTGATCTGTTGCTTGTAAAGGGTGATAGCAGTGACGATATTAGCTGGGCCAAGGCGTTCGGTGGTTCAAATTATGATGCGGGAAGATCCATTCAAGAGACTGCTGACGGGGGATTTGTAATAGCGGGATGGACCTATAGTTATGGAGCAGGAAATCAAGATGTATTGGTCATAAAAGTAGACAGCAGTGGCACTATGATCTGGGCTCAAACGATCGGTAGATCAGAGAATGAGTGGGCACATTCCATCCAAGAGACTGCTGACGGTGGATTTGTGATAACGGGATCTGTAGCGGACATTTCGGAGACTTATGATGTGTTGCTCATAAAGCTAGATAGTAATGGCGACATTGCTTGGTTCAAGTATATAGCTAAATTAGGTCAAGATTATGGAGAATCCGTCCAGGAGACTAGAGATGGGGGATTTGTGATAACGGGATATATCAATAATTATGCAGGTTCAATTCAGTCTCTCTTGGTCGTAAAAACGGATAGTAGTGGCAGTATTAGCTGGGCCAAAGCGATTGGGGGAGCTATGGATGAGAGTGGAAATTTTATTCAAGAAACGAAAGACGGTGGATTTGTGATAACGGGATATACCGAAAGTTATGGGGCAGGAAGCTCTGATCTGTTGGTCACAAGACTAGATAGCAACGGTATGGTGATCTGGGCCAAGGCCATTGGTGGATCACGTGATGATATTGGAAGAGCTATTCAAGAGACTACTGACGGGGGATTTGTGATAACGGGATGGACCTATAGTTATGGATCGGGGGGTGCTGATATCTTAATTGCAAAACTAGATGACAGTGGCATGATTAGTTGGGCCAAAAGCATCGGAAGATCAGGTGATGATTATGGACAATCCATCCAGCAGACCAGTGATGGGGGATTTTTGATAACGGGATATAGCAGTAGTTATGGATCAGAAATTTATCATGGGTTAATCGCAAAACTAACTGCAAATGGTAATATACTAGCCTGTTCATCAGACCTGGGTATCATGGACATCATCCCCACAGTGACAAATATAGTGCCGACAGTTACCAATATCTCAGTAACCATGTACAGTGCCACACCTACGATTACTGATGTAACTGGAACAATAGACATAGAAAGTATTACCCCCTCAGAGTTAATGATTTGTACACTAGCAAGTCAAACAACTCAGGCAATTAATTCCAGCTCAGAAGAAGGCCTGTCTAATATAGCCACAACGCAACTAGTCACTCAGACAATTCAGCTAATCAATGCCAGCTCAGAAGAAGAGCTACCCAATAATACAACCCCGATCATCGCAATCAGTGTGACGCTAGGTTCCCTAGCAATATTGATTCCACTTATCATCTTCCTTACCACGCGATTTCAAAATAAATCCACCCGCCAACACAATAATATCCCTATGATTACCTTCTTGAATACTGATTATTGAGAAAAGGAGTTAGCAAATGAAAAAACAACCACTTGCTGGCCTTCTTGCACAGACAAAGCTGTTCAAGGATAATGGAGCTAGAAAAAATTTCTCCTCTGCATTCTGTGATAAAAATCAATCCCAAAGAAAAGAGTAACAAACGTTCCCTTCGACTCCGCTCAGGGAACAAAAAATAAAAATTTCTTTCAAACACTGACAATTTTTGAACCGAGATGACGCTGATTTTAATGTTTGACCATTTTTCGACAGTCTCATTTGAATGGGCGTTTTTTTACCGTGAATAGTTACAAAAACGCAAACTCTCTTTTTGCCAATTTTTCTTCTCTCGAACTTAATTTTTTTTGAAATTTTTACTGATTTTTTATAAACTACGGGATGGATTTGAAAAAATATAAAAAATAAAATAAAAAATAGGAGCCATGGCTCTTAGTTGTGCTTAGTAGCCTGGCACTTAGTAAAAAAATAACTAATGCAATAATTGCACTGTTTTAACCGCTGTTATGGCAGCTTCGTAGCCCTTATTATTCTCGTCATCTCCGCAACGTTGCAAAGCTTGTTCGTAAGTATAAGTGGTTAAAATACCAAATATAACCGGTTTACCTATTGTAATCGCTACTTGCTGCAAGGCTAATGCTGTGGGCCCGGCTACATAGTCAAAATGAGCCGTGTCGCCTTTGATGACCGCCCCTAAACAAATTAAAGCATCTACATCGGTGTGTTTGCCTATTTCTTGCGCTAATAAAGGGCACTCAAAAGCGCCGTCAGTTTCGTATAAATCAATGTGTTTCGGAGTAACAAAGCAATCTGCCAGAGCTTTCAAACAGCCATCTAACAAGCCCTGTGAAATATCGGTATTATAAGTCGCCACAATAATGGCTACTCGCATATTTTTTCCGTTTAAACTGCCACTTTTTATTGGCAACTTTGACTGCAATGGCACTTTTTTATTTGTTAACATTAGAATAAATGCCCCAATTTAATTTTTTTTGT
>JBILGQ010000094.1:0-5086 GCA_044350955.1 Candidatus Marinamargulisbacteria bacterium
TCATCATTAGTCTCCTGTTTTTTGTTTTGTTGCGCGCCCTAGAAAAGCCCTTTGCAAAGGGCTTTTCTAGGGCTGTGTATTCTTATCGAGACTCTCTTATTTTAGGTTATTTCTTAAGTGGGGTCAGTATAGAGAGCGATAGGTGGATATTTTCTTTGGGTTGATAGGGTAGTTGGATTATATTTTGGCAACGTTGTTTAAATTCTGTCACTTTGTTTTTTTGAGTGCCTTCGCCAATAAAGACAAATAGAAAATTAGGATTGTTTTTAAGTTGTTCAGCACTTTCTAATAAAGTATCTAAAGTATGAACGAATGAGTGATTGCCTGAATACATTATTACGATTTTGTCGCCAAAATTTTGTTCGATTTTAAAAGGATTTTCGTTTCTATTTCCGTCGTATGACTGAGTAAGAACCGGCCAAACGGGAACAGTTTTAATACTGTGTTTTAACAAACCTTTTGACTGAATATAAGATTTCATATAATCATCAAGTACTGCTGATTTTGTCATTTGTAACTTTTGTGGTTTCATCAAGCTTATTTACTATTGGTTTAGATTTAGTTTTAAGGGAGTATCTTATAGTAATTTTTGATTAGTGTATTCAATAAATGGTAATGTTTTGATTGGGTTTATGGGATGGAGTTTGTTGATTTTAATAAATAGACAAATTGATTGAGTTAATGGCTAATAATATTTCTATTTTTAAATAGATCAGAGTATTGATTAATAATTGTATCCCAAGAATAGATGGAATTAATTTTTTTTAGATTATTATGTATAAAACTTTCTTTTTCAATAGCAGTTTTAGGACTATTTATTATATTTGTGACATCTTGACTTGAAGTAAAATAGTATCCATTATCATGTAATACTGATCGATTGAAACAGTTATCATGTGCAGCTATAAGAGAGTGAGAAGCCATAGCTTCAAGCAAGGAGGGGTTTGTTCCGCCAACAGAATGCCCGTGAAAATATAATTTTGAGAAGTGGCGCAGAGAGTTCAGTGTTTTTTGGTTATATATACCCCCAATAAATTGAATATTTTGATCTGTATATTTATTTATAATTTTTTTTGCATAAGCTGTATTATCATTGCCTATAATGATTATTGGATCTTTATTTTGTGACTGAATGTATCCATTTAATATCATTTCGATATTATTTTCCGGTTCTAGTCTCGCTATCACGATATAATATTGATATGCTTGTAAGCTATAAGTATTCAAAATTGATATGTCTTGATTTGTTGTTATTGGGGTTGCTCCATAAGGAATCATTGTGGATTCTTTGTTGTAAGTTCTTTTTAGGTAGTCTTGAATACCTAAATTATCGGCTATCATGTGATGAGACTTATGAGCTGCAATCTTTTCAAAATATTTCATAAGTAGTTTTATTGGGAGGGACCATTTTGTGCGTTTCCATTCTATTCCATCCATGTTAGTTATGAGGTGTGTTTTTTGAATAGGTAAAAATAAATAAGCTACGGAAGAACTTCCGTATCCTAATGAGAGAATTATATCAAATTTATTTTTTAAAGCATCTTTTAGAGATAGAAAATCATATATGAAGTGAGCAGCTGGACCAAGAAAAAATTCAGGGCACCATTTGTGTACGATGGTTACATCAAAAAAATTTTTACTTTGATGACTATGAAAATGTGGATTGTATACAGTAATATTGTAATTTAATTTGGTTAGTCCCACAGATAAATGTTCTGTAAATTGTTCGAATCCTCCATATTGATTTGGTATTCCACGGCTTCCTATAATCGCTATTTTCATTAAGACTATTATATAGTAGTTTTTTTTTATATTCTACCTTTACTGTCTTTCAGTATAATAATCTTATGAATTGGGAGTGTATTTTTTAATGCTTCTATTCGTGATTAATTTTTCAATAAAAAGTATTTATTGTTAGGAGAGTTGAATTGAGTCAAGCTCCTTCATTATATTTTTTTTAAATGTAGAAAAATCGAACTTTTTAACTTTTTCCATAGCATTAGTTGATAGTCTATGGTATAGATTGCTATCATTTGCGAGTTTTAAAATAGTTTCAATTATTTTGTTTTTATCGTAACAAGATATTAAGTAGCCATCTTTTTGATCACATATAATTTCTTTGGGACCTCCTTCGCAAGGTCCTATACAAGGTAAACCGTATTGCATGCCTTCAATTAGAGTTAATCCAAAAGTTTCAATCCACTCGTCGGGTCTTGATAAATTGATCAGCAAATTCGCTTTTTTATAGAAGGGTGAAAGATCGATCTGTCTAGGTACGATAGTTACGTTTTTAGTGACATCGAGTGTTTTAAAAAAACTTTTAATTTCTGTTGGACTTGCATTTAAAATTAATTGATATTGAATATAGTTATAAGACTCGGTATCAGAAGCAATTGTGATAAATTCTTTAATACCTTTGAATAATTTTAGTGAACATACCATTAAGACTAAAAAATGGTTATCATTTCGCGATAATGAAGTGAGGGGGATTGCTTCAATTGCATTGTATATGACTGTCTGTGGGATTGTATTTATTTCTTCTTGTTTTTGTAAATAGTTTGAAACAAATATTATTTTGCTTGCACATAATTTTATATTAAACTTTAAAAATTTTTTTAAAAATTTAGGTCTAATAGAGGTTTCGTGTATATGATAGATCACTTTTTTTTTCATGCATTTAGCAGCTAATGCAGCGCCAAATGGTAACATTGTGTTGATATAGAATATGCAGTCTTTGTTAAAAAATCTGAGACAACGAATAAATAGAAAGCATTGTGAAAAGATGTAACTGAATAGTGTTAAAAATTTATTATTAAAACGCCAGTACATAATAGAATGTTGTTCTTTTGCTATTTTATTAAGAAAACCAAAGTCATTTTTTTGTGAAAATAATATGGTGTAATACTTATGTTCATTTGTTATTTTAATGATCTGAGATAGTACTTTTACCGAACCGCTTCTGTCGTTAAGTAAATGGAAGAATATTATTTGTGTCATGATAAAATTTTATTATAAATATTTTTTAACTGCCTGCCCTTAATATTCCAATCGTACTCATTATTAAATTTAATTAGGGCACCTTTACATAAGGCTTCGTACAAGGCCTTGTTTTGATAAACTAGTAATAGTGCTTCAGAAAAATCGGTTAAACTTTTTTTATAATTTGAATAATTAATGCGTATTGCACAAGTATCATCAACTAATTCTCCTGGTCCAAAGTTATTAAAACAAAGTATTGGCAGTCCGAAAGATAAGGCCTCAGCTATTACCATTCCTGCACCTTCATGAGAAGGGAAAAACAATAGAGATCCTTTTATGTATAATTTATTTAGCTCTTCTTAGAAACCCAGTTTATAAATGTTACATTATCTTGAATGTTTAGATCTTCAACGATTTTTAAAAGTAGTTTTTTTTGAGGGCCTTTTCCAATTACGCTCATAATTATATCTTTAGAATTGTAGGGAGTAGTTTGAGTAGATAGATTTTTGATGAATTTTCCAAATGCTTTTAATGCTATATCGAATCCTTTGATTGGAATAAAACGACCAACCATAATAATATGAAAATTTGAAGAGTTTGGCTTAGATGTTAAACCAGTAGAAGCTGAGGCAACTTGATTGAATATAGTGTAATTTTTTTGTAGATTTAATCTTGTTATGCAACTGTTATTTCCTACAAGAATAATAGTGCTATTTTTTTTTGCTACTTTTAAGAAAGGGTCGACAAGCCATATAATTTTTTTAATACACCATTTAATCTCTTCTTTCAGTAAAAGAGAGGGCTGTCTACAGTAAGCAGTAGGGATTTTTTCATTATGATTGATAGGTCCCCAAACAGTAGGTTTGCATAATATCCAAAGAAATGTTGGAAAACAATCACTGTGAAAATTAATATTATGAGCAATGTCGACTTGTAATTTTTGTTTAGTGATCTACCGAGGTATAAACATTTGCCATAAATAAAAATAAATTGATGATCCACGTACTCCACGTTTCCAGAATCTCATCCAGTAAGGTAGGTCATAATAATAAAAAATTAATTGGGAGGTGTTTATTTTATGTTGAATTATATAGCGATCGATATTTTCTTTATTGTTTTTTCTAGTTATTGCAATTACTTTATTAAATCGTGATATTTGATAGACAAAATTCCAACCTGTACCAGATTCCGATCCTTTATATGGGTTGATATCATAGGCTGTTGCAAGTATTGTTTTCATATTATAGGTCTCTTATTTTTTTTGCAGGCACTCCTGCATAAACTGAATTTGCCTCAGCAGATTTAGTTACAATAGATCCAGCTGCAATGACACAATTATTTCCTATAGTTACACCATCAAGTATAGTAACTTTTGCTCCGATCCAGCAATTTTGTCCAATTTGAATTCCTTTTCTAGTTGTTTGTTGTAGACGAATAGGGATTTCTTTATTTTCAAAGCAATGATTTTCTGGGTGAACACTAAAATATTGTCCGATAATGGTGTTTTTTCCTATAGTTGTTCCTCCTGCTCCTCCAATATAAGCGTACTCTCCGATTCCAACGTTATCTTCAATACGAATGTATTGTCCTATTTTATGAAAGGAACTTGAGATGATTATTTGTGAGAAAGCGCCTATGGTAACATTGTTTCCAATTTCTAAAGGGTGTATTCCTAGGCCTGATAGTTTACAGTATCGTTCAATATTTACTGTATTTCCTAAAAAAATATTTTTTTTATTAAAAAACTGCACATGGGATGCCAGAAAAAAAAACTTTCCTTTTTTACCAAAATTAAAGGAAAAAAAACCGCGAATCAAATCAATGGATTTTATTGTAAAAAATTCTCTGATACAAGAATTTGAAATTGAGGGATCAAACATAAAATCTTTATTCTTTATTTTTTTTATTATAAATTCAATATTTTTTTTTAACATTTATAAATTATTTTTTATTATATTTTCTATTTTATCTAAAGATTCATTAAAAGAGTTGTTTTCGATGCAGCAGTAAATTTTTTGACTATTTTTGCTTAGTTTTTTAAATAATTCTTTATAATCCATATTTAATTGTAGAATAGATTTTGTGTCCAATTCCTTTTTTCGACTAA
>JBILGQ010000095.1:0-5023 GCA_044350955.1 Candidatus Marinamargulisbacteria bacterium
CAACTTTACACCAGTATTAAATCTAAGACTATTTATAGATTTCTCAAAATTAAAGTTTTTTAATTGACGCTGAATATTTTCTTTTGTTAAAGCATCAGGATTTTTATTAGGCCCATTTTTTTTTACTACCGATGCTGTTTTTTGTAAACGACTCATACTAAATCCTCCTATTTATCGAAGAAGGTTAACATACGCTTTATAAGAATGCAACCAAGTTGCATTCTTATGTAGTTTGTAGATTTTTTTGTCTTAGTTTATTATGTATCTATGTCCATGTTAAATACCGCTGTATCAAAAGCCGTGCTTCAGCTAATTCAACAAAGCACAGAGCCTCTCTCTGTTCAACAACTGTTAACTCTATTAAAAGAAAAAAACATAAACCCCAACAAAACTACGGTATACAGAATTATCGATAAATTTATGGGATTAAATATCTTAAATGAAGTTGTCTCCAACACCGGCACATCCTATTACGAACAAAAACAAAAGCATCACCACCATTTTTTTTGCAAAACTTGTGGCAACGTATATTGTTTAAAAAATTGTCTAATAGACACACATAATATTCAACTACAAGAACTTTTACCCTCAAAAGGCTTTCAACTATCCACCCACGATTTTAATCTATACGGCACCTGCGAACTTTGTAGTACTGAAATAAAAATTTAATAATTCATCCCCCTAAGCCCAATATATAGTCTAAACTTTCAAATACAACAGCAACCGATATTCAACAAGCTATTTTAGAAAAGAACGCAAAGAAACGCCCTTAAACTGCTTTATACTGGTTTTTCAAGAAAGATCAGATATAATTACAAGTAACTCAATTACTCTATCCGCAACTACACTATAGATAGCTTGCAAAAGTAAAATAAATTATAAGGTGTCAAATTTATGGCTTTAAGTGGTATTCCTAAAACTAACACTACCCGAAAACAAAATAAAAATTCAACACAAAAAAAAGCTACCTCCACTAATCATTCAATTAAAGCAGATCCCATATACGGTCACAAAGTCATAGAGCTAACAGTAGCTACTGGCACCCTCTATAAAACAGTAAAAAACCAACTCCAACGATACTATAACATATGCGCACTTCATTTTACTGACAATCAAAACAAAAGATTGTCTCATGATACTCCTATAAATCAATCTCAAAATATATTTTTTGTAACGCTAAATCAAAAACCCTCCAGCCCCATGGCGCCTCTCGCTAAAGTTGACGTTGAAACAAAAACAGACATCCCAACAAATTCAAGCCAAAATGCCATTTTTAAAGAAATTATTACAGAAATACAAAGACTAAGCACCCAATACCCCAACATGAAAAAATTACAAAACATCAACGACATGCTAATTAAACAAAAGATTTCTTCTGTTAAATATCTTCAAAATGAACTAAAAAAAGAATCCTATACAACCAAAAATGAAAGAACACGCCAGTTAATTTCAAAAATAATTCAAGAAAAAAACCTACTTCCGACTGATGATACTCATAACAATTTAATCAACTTTGAAGAAACTATCTATGAACTTAATCTTACTGTAACCCACTAACCCTATATTAAAAAACAGGCTGATTAAAAACTAAATAACACCCCCCTTAAACCCACTAGATTTCCCAATTTTCTTATTATAAGTACTCTCTATACCCTCCCATTTTGAGGGCGATGATTGTACAGAATCTTTCTTCTTTGACTTGCCTATATCTTTTTTAGATAACACCGTAATATTTACTTGTCCTCGTTGCTTTTGTAAAAAATCTTTTGGCAATCCACCTTGTACAAGTATACGAATTTTATTCAGCTTTTCTTCTTTTTTACGAATGTCTTCTTTTAAAATCCCAATATAAGATTCGGCTATTTTATTAAAGTCGTGTAAAGACCCAGCTATTTCCTGAGCATCTTTTTCACCCAATACAAATTTTTTTATTTTTTTTAAAAAATTACTCACTTGTTTGCTTTTTGGTCAATTGATTTAAATGTCGCTCTTCAGACTCGATTTGTTTATCAAGGCCATCAAGACGTCGAAATAATTGTCGCAATTCTTTTTTATTCTTTTCATACAATTCAAATTCTTTTTTTTGATCTTCTGGTAATTTTTCTATATCCACTTGATCAATTAAAGCAGAAAACTCTTCTAACTTTTCTTCGAATTTTTTGCGTTTTTTACGTTTTTTACGCTCTAATTCTTCACTGGCACTTGTTGCTGCAGCGGCTTCTGAAGCTGGAGCCTCTTTTGTTTTTTGCAACTCTTTCTCTTTCTTGATATCGCCGGCATCTTTTTTCTGTATGGCTACACGACCACCCAATTCATTCGATAAATCTTTTGTGGAGTTTTGAACATCTGCCATAAACTCATTCAAGGCTTTTACTACTTCATTCGCTGCTTCACGTGTTTGCTTTACTAAAGCAGCCGTATCCACTTGAGTAGCTCTATTTAAATTTGAATCTGGAGTTTTAGAAATACCGATATTAAATTGTCCCATATTAGTCCTTATTACTGTTATTCCTTGTATTAAATCACAGCATTCCCATCAGCTCAAGCTACTGTTTCACGTGAAACATGCCGATGCCGACAGGCATATAAAGCAATCGAAGCCGAAACGGCAACATTCAAGCTGTCACAACCTTGCTGCATTGGAATAGATAACGAAGAGATCCCCTCTAAAATTGCAAGATCCGGAAAACCCTGCTCAGAGCCCATAACCAGCAGCAACGGATACCTCACTTGAAACTCAGGCAAAGGCTGAGCCCCCAAAGAAGCGTCTAACTTAAACAAGTCATATTTTTTTTGTAGAGCCGATAGATAGTCATACGAGCATGATGTAATGACCACATCAAAAATATGCCCCGCAGACGCCCGAACAGATTCAGGGTGATAGGCATCGCAATGATCGCCCAATAAATAAATCTGCTGACAAGAAAACGCGTATGCTGACCGAATAATGGCACCTAAATTAGCGGGATTATTACTCTCGCACAACGCCAGTGCTAAATCAGACTCTTTCTCTTCCACAACAGGAATAGCGCACACCACAATAACCCCAAAACAATGATTCAGCGTCGAAATCCCCGACAACAACTCAACAGACACTTCATAACATCTATCAGAATGAACACTTAAAAACGATTCTACATAGCCAACTGCTTTCGAAGTATAAAGAACATAAGAAACAGACTGCGGATAATGCTTTAAAATATGCAATACAGCTTCTTTGCTATCACAAACAAATTGCTGCGATTCAACACGTGTTTTTTTATAACGCAACAACAAAGACGCCTGCTTTACTTTCGAATTCTCTTTGCTTGTAATCATCCGATATAAGTTAAAAGCACCGTGGCATAAGCAAATATACCTTCTTCACGGCCAGCAGGGCCCATTTTTTCGGTAGTAGTTGCTTTAACCGATATTTGGTTTTCCTCACAACCCATAACAACAGCCAAATATGCCTGAATGTCGGGAATAAAAGGTGATAACTTAGGTTTTTCTGCCACAATCACGGTATCAATATTTCCGATATCGTAGTTGTTTTCACGCACCAATATCATCACATGCTTTAAAAGCTCTACACTAGAAGCCCCTTTATAGGCCGGATCTGTGTCCGGAAAATGACGCCCGATGCAGCCTAAATTCAAAGCCCCCAACAAGGCATCCATTATCACATGCGTTAATACATCAGCATCCGAATGACCTAACAAGCCCTTACTATACGGAATAGAAACACCGCCCAAAATTAAAGGTCGATCGTCACAAAACCGATGAGCATCGTAGCCAAACCCAATACGAATCGCCTGTTTCATCATTTAAATAAAAAAAGAAAATAAAACAGCAATCAGCCCAAGAATAATCGTTAATACAGGCGACATAAACAAAACAAACGCCGATATCAGTGTAACGCCATACACATGCTGAACTGTTTTAACTTGCAAAAAAATCACAAAGAAAAACAATAAAATGTTTAACAAAGTAAAAAAATATCCCAGCATAGACCCAAAAAAATAATGATCCAAAATTCCTAAGGGCAAGCTTAACAAATAAGGAATATGCGTAGCACATAAGCCATAAAATAAATGTTTACTATTTGGCTTTAAAGCAAAAAACTGCGCAATAAAATCAATGATTACAGAGCCAATAATTAGCAAACTCAGTAGTACTACAAAATAAAAGAATACAAAGCCTAAACTAAGCGTCGAAAATTCTAAAACAGTACTCATCGTCGCGATGAACAAAGCAAAAACCACCCATAGTCTAGGCCACTGGGTAGTATCCCGAATCGACTCTATGGGATGAAATAAATAATTATAAAAAAACTGTAAATTCATCGCAGAGATAGTGATTTTGAAGCAAACAAAGATGAAGTTAGTTGACTAGTCCATATAGTGGCAAAATCCATCCAGTTCACTTTTTGTATCGAAATAATCGGTGGATATTCTCCCAAACCTGTTTTTTCTCCTAAATAACGCAGGGCATCGTGATACGTGCCTATGGCATCAATTAAGCCTTCTTTTACAGCACGTTCCCCAGTAAATACCTGCCCTTGCGCCAACGCTCTAGCTTTTGATTCCTCTAATTTTCTGGCCAAAATAACATCAGCCAAAAACTGCTCATAAACAGAGTCTATCATCTCTTGAATCATTACATCTTCTTCTGGGCTAGACTCTCTCCACATCGACATCGTGTCTTTATAAGCACCACTCTTATAGGTTTTATCTTTAATTCCAATGTTATCGGCCAGCTCTTTAATTTGAATCCCCGACATAATTACCCCAATGCTTCCCACCATACTACCACGATTGGCAAACACCTTATCGGCTCCTAAACACACATAATATGCGCCCGATGCGCCCATGTCCCCAATCTGTGCCACAATAGGAATTTTACGTTTTTCTTTTATGCGTCGAAGCGCCGCTAATATTTCTTGCGAAGACCCAACCGTTCCACCCGGGCTATTAATTTTAAGCAAAAGCCCTTTAACATTCTCATTTTTCTCAACTTCAAGCAGTTGTTTTAAAATTAAATC
>JBILGQ010000096.1:0-5009 GCA_044350955.1 Candidatus Marinamargulisbacteria bacterium
AGTTTTTAGGCGAAAGCATTGAATTTTATATGCCTAATCATCAATTAGAATCGTTTTTAAGTGGTCAATGGAATACTTTAGAAATTTTAAAAGCTAATTTAGATAAAGTGCGTGATTTAAACCAGAAATTACCCTATTAATATGACTGTATTAGATATTGTTCTTGAACCTAATCCGATATTGCATGAAGTGTGCGATTCTGTGACACTTTTTGATGAAAACTTGCAAAAATTTATCGATGATATGTTTGATACGATGAAAGCCAATGACGGTATTGGCCTTGCTTCACCGCAGGTTGGTGTATTGCAACGCATTTTTATTTGCCAATACAAACGAAAAAAATTAGTCTGTATTAATCCAAAAATACTTTCTGCTAGTGGATCGGTAATAATGGAAGAAGCTTGCTTAAGCCTGCCAAATATTTTAGCTGAAGTGCATCGGTACGAAAAAATACAGGTGCAAGCACAAGATAGACATGGGGAAAGTTTTGAGATGACATTAACAGGTATGATGGCTATTATCTTTCAACATGAAAATGATCATCTAGACGGAATATTAATAACAAAAAGTGGAAAAATCATAGAATCTTAAGGAGGTATTTATGTTGTTAACAGTATTAAAATCAAAAATTTCGTATGCCATAATCACTGATAGTAGTTTATTTTATGAAGGTAGCTTGGGTATGGATTTGGATATTATGGATGAAGCTGGTATTAAAGAAAATGAACAAATTCATGTAGTAAATGTAAATAATGGCGAACGCTTAATTACTTATGCGATAGCTGAAAAACGAGGCAGTAAAGCCTTTGTTTTAAATGGACCAGCTGCAAGAAAAGGTTTAATTGGGGATAAAATTATTGTGTTGGCTTATGCGCAAATAATGGCAGATGAACAGTTTCAACCAAAGTTGGTAAAACTAGCATATGATTAAACGTCCACTTTCTTTTCATTATAATTCTAAAGGAAACGCGTGTATTGGTGAGTTAGAATGCGATTTTTTAGCCGCTACTTATGAAACGCCTCTATATGTATTAGACAAACAAACGATACAGCATAACTGTGAAAGTTTTTTAAAAACTTTGGCTGAGCATTACCCTAATTCTAAAGTGTTATATGCTGGAAAAGCCAATTTGACTATTGGCTTGGCTCAGCTCATGTTTTCTTTGGGAATGAATATTGATGTATCTTCGGGTGGCGAGTTGTATACGGCTAAAAAAGCGGGGGTTCCGGCATCGCATATTTATTTTCATGGGAACAATAAAACTTTGCCTGAATTAGACTTAGCTATAGACTACGGTGTTACAATTATTGTCGATAATTTTCAGGAACTCGAAAATATAAAACAGATAGTTGAGAGAAAAAAGAAAATACAAGCGCTATCTGTGCGCTTAAAACCTGAAATCTATGCACATACACATGATTATATACGTACGGGGCAATTAGATTCTAAATTTGGAATAGAGAGAAAAGATTTAGACCCTTTTATTATAAGCATGAAAGAATGCGACTTATTAAAGCTGGTGGGAATTCACAGCCATATCGGATCGCAAATTTTTGATGAAAAACCCTTTTTAGCCTTAATTGACATTTTATTGCCAGTGTTAAAAAATATTAAAGAGATTCATGGTATATCGATTAAAGAGCTAAATTGTGGCGGTGGTATGGGTATTTATTACACCAGTGCGG
Source organism: Candidatus Marinamargulisbacteria bacterium (assembly GCA_044350955.1). Taxonomy (GTDB): domain Bacteria; phylum Margulisbacteria; class Marinamargulisbacteria; genus JBILGQ01. The sequence goes on from JBILGQ010000096.1 coordinate 1,687, forward strand.
ATACGCCTATTGAATTAAATGAGTTTGTTAAACGATTTACAACACAGTTAAAGAGTCGTTGTGACGAAGAAAATTTAGAATACCCTGTACTGTTATTTGAACCTGGTAGATCTATTATCGGTCCTGCCGGTATAACCCTATATACTGTCGGTGCTATTAAAAAAATAGAAAATGTAAAAAATTATATTTTTATTGATGGCGGCATGGCTGATAATCCAAGACCTATTATGTATCAGGCCAAATATGATGTAGAGTTAACAAAAAAGAGCATTAATTTACCAGATTCGTTTTCTATTGCTGGTAAATATTGTGAATCGGGGGATGTTTTAGCCGAAGCGTTATTACTTCCGGAGCCAAAAGTGGGAGAACATTTAGTTTTTTTTGCCACAGGTGCGTATAATTATTCTATGTCATCTAATTATAATAGAAATTGCAGGCCAGCCATGATTTTAGTAGAGGGTAAACGTGTGCAGATTATGGTAAAACGAGAAAATTACGAAGATTTGTGTCGTTTTGACCAAGAACTCGATCAAAATAAATGATTTTTGATCTAACTATAACACAACCGGTTCTTTTAATAGCGGTGAACTGCCTTGATTTTATCTTGGTGTATTTACTTGCTTATCGGGTTTTATTTTGGTTGGATCGGTCGCGTGCCTTTGATTTAATTAAAGGGCTTGTTCTTATTTTTTTAATTTTTCTGTTGTCTAATATTTTACAACTCGAGACTTTAAATTGGATTTTAGAAAAATTTGCTACTGTGTTTTTAATTTTGGTTGTAATTATTTTTCAGCCTAAATTAAGACGATTTTTAGAACAAATAGGGTCTACTGGAAATTTTTTATTTGTTTCACAATCCAAGCAAGTGGATATGTCGTCTGGTAAGATTCAGCAGCTTTTAAAGGCTGTAGAATCGTTATCTCGTGAAAAAATTGGAGCATTGATCGTAATTGAACGAGAAACGACTTTGGATCGTTACATAGAGACAGGAATAGCGGTAAACGCCGATTTGCAGGCGGAATTGATTTCATCGTTATTTTGGCCTGGATCACCGACTCATGATGGGGCTGTGATTATTCGAAAAAATCGTATTCTAGGCGCGGCCTGTTTTTTACCCTTAACCGAGAACAAACTTAATGATAGACGATTAGGTACCCGACATCATGCGGCACTAGGTTTATCTGAAGTGAGTGATGCATTAATTATTGTAATTTCAGCAGAAACTGGGGTCATCTCAATAGCTGAAGAAGGGTGTATTTCAAGACATATAACCAAAGAAGTATTAGAGACTCATTTATTTTCACTTTTTACCAAAGATTCTCATAGTACAAAATAGCTATAATTTACTTGCCATGACTGAGTAGAGTGCTTTATAGTGAATACTGTTCCTTTATTAAAAAATGTAGCTTTTGGATAAGTGTTTTAACAGAGTATCCAATTGTATTAATGTGATGAGATATGCAAAACGACAGTTATAAAATTGAAAGTGGTATTGAAGGGTTTGATAAGTTAACCTTTGGCGGATTTCCGGCAGGAAGATCGTATTTAATTGCGGGAGAACCTGGCACGGGTAAAACAATTTTTTCATTGCAATATTTATTAGCTGGTTTAGAGAAGGGCGAAAAGGCTATTTTTATAACTATTGATGAAAAGCCAGAGCATATTCTTGCCGACGCAAAGGCATTAGGTTGGGATTTTAAACCGTATTTAGAAAACGGACTTTTTCAAATTATTGATGCAACTAGCTATTTTTCTGCCATTTATGATGGTGAAGGTCAGCGTATTGATGTTAAGCAAATTGTGAACGATCTTTTAGGTCATGTGAAAGCATCTGGTGCTAAACGTATGGTTATTGATCCGATTGCACCTTTAATTTTTTCGGAAAAAGATTTTCCAAATGTCATAGAATTTATTCGAACATTGGTATTTGCAATAGAGTCAAACTCAAATTGCACCACGTTGTTGACCTCGTACATCCCTGTAGGCTCTAATAAAGTATCTTGCTTTGGAATAGAAGAATTTGCAACATCTGGTATCATTGTATTGAGACTGGTTACTTTAAATAATAAAAGAATTAGAACTATTTCAATACGGAAAATGCGCGGTACTCGTATTGATTTAAGTGAGTATAGCTTTGAATTGTTACCGGGTAGAGGCGTAACGCTTCGTCAACCAGTATAGTGCTATGACAAAAATTTTAGTTGCAGACGACGAATCAAATATTTTAACTCTTCTAGAGATTATTTTGCGGGATGTGGCGACCGAAATTATCACTGCTGAAAACGGCGAAATGGCTATTCAAAAAGCTTTTATTGAAAAACCTGATTTAATTATTTCAGATGTGGTGATGCCCAAAAAGAATGGATTTGAAGTATGTAGAGCTGTAAGAAATCATTCTGAACTGAATAATATTCCGATTATTTTGTTATCAGCACTTGGGGATGAATATAATAAATTAACTGGCTTTGAAGAAGGGGCGAATGATTATATTGTGAAACCCTTTAACGTAGAAGATTTAAAAAACCGTGTGAATACTTTGCTGACTCGGTATATGAATGAAAAGAAGGCTGTGAACCGCCCAGAATTACATACAAAAGTAAGTACTGATGAATCGCTTATATCTACAGGTATTTCTAAATTAGATGAGCAGCTTTATGGAGGGTTGCCATTGGGGTCAAATATATTAATTACTGGGCATGTAGGATCAGGTAAATCGTCGTTTGCGAGGCAGTTTTTAGCCAAAAATTTAATGAACAATGCTCAATCGTTAGTAGTTGCGATTGACGATGATCCCAAAAAAATTCGATTAACGTTGTCGGATCTTTTAGAAAAGCCAACACAAGTATATGAGGATAAAGTACAGCTTCGTTTTATCGATGCTTATTCGTGGTCAGCATTGACTCCTCCGGATGACGAGCATTACATGGTCAGCGGCTCTTTAGAGCTGAATCAGCTATCAGGTATTATCTCTGATGCCAGTTTTGAATTGGGGCATAGTATTCAAGAAAAAAAAGGTGGTTGTCGGGTAATTGATTCGATATCATCTTTGCTCATTCATTTTGAATTAAGTGTGGTGCAACGTTTTTTAAATCAAATAGCCCGAACATCACTGGCTTTTGGTGGGGTAACGACATTGTTTATCTTTGAAGAAGGCACCGTTGATGAGACGATATTAAATAATATTAAATATATTATGGATGGGGTCATCGAGTTTAAAAAAGAGAATCAAGAACGAAAAGCCCGTGTGGCATCGATGAAATGGGCAAAATACAATCATACTTGGGTTACGGTCTGATTTAAAGAAATTAAAAGGAAATATTCTG
>JBILGQ010000097.1:0-4983 GCA_044350955.1 Candidatus Marinamargulisbacteria bacterium
AACGAATAATCTTCACCAATAAAATGGCCAGTTTCGTCTAAAATTACCAAGCGATCAGCATCGGCATCTTGAATAAAGCCAATGTCATAGTGGCCGTTTTTCATTTGTGACATTATTTGAGATAAATTTTGCTTTAGTGGTTCTGGATCATGGGCAAATCGTCCGCTGGGTTCGCCATTAATTATTTCGTAATGAACGCCAAGTTTCTTTAATAAAAGAGGGTTTGCAACAGCGCCGGCGCCATTATTGGCATCGATGAGTACTTTTAACCCCGAGTTTTTAATGATACTTACATCAATTTTAGAAAGTATTAAGTCTATGTGTTTTTCTAGGGCCTGATGATCGTAATTTAGTTCACCAACTTTGTCCCAGCTTGAATAAGAACAGGTGCTAGACTGATAATGCGATAAAAACGTAGCAAATTCGTCTTTTGTTAAAAAAGATCCCGAGCGATTCATTAATTTAATGCCATTCCACATAATGGGATTGTGAGAGGCGGTGATAACGATGCCCCCGTCAGCATTGTGAAGACCTATCATTTGTTGAACGGTAGGAGTAGTAACTTTGCCGATATTTATGACTGAAATACCCACGCTTAATAAGGCACCTTGTACGATATTTAAAACCATTTCATGAGACACACGCGTGTCGCCGCCTAAAATAACCGTGCCTGAACCGATGAACTTTCCAAAGCTAGTGGCCACTTTTAATGCGATTTCTGGAGTGAGAGAATCGCCAACAATACCGCGAATTCCTGAAGATGACACCATTAATGAACTCATAATAACCATCCTTAATCTGTTAGTTTGTGTAATCATACTATAAAATAAAAACAAGACTAAGAGGAAAGAATTCATGAAACAAATTTTGTTATTTTTTTATACGCTTCTGGTTTACATTGTTTGGATAACAGCGTTTTGTTCGCATTATATTGTGGCCAGTATTTTAACAGCGTTTATGACGACAAATAAAACCCAGCGTTTTTATGAGTTATCACTACCATTTAGCCGATTTGCATTTTTTGTTTTAGGGCAGAGAGTGACGATGCATGGCTTAGAGAATATTCCTAACGATAAGAATGTGCTTTTTATTTCAAACCATCAAAGCACGCTTGACGTTGTGATGCTAATGGCGAAACAACCCAAACGCATTACGTTTTTCGCCAAGCGGGAGTTATCTAAAATACCCTTTTTAAATGGGGACATCACTAATATGGGGCATATATTTGTAGATAGAGATAACGCAAAAAAATCGCTGCAACAATTAGATATGATAAAAGATCAATTAGAGCAAGGAAAAAATATAATCATGTTTCCGGAAGGGACTCGTTCAGTAACAGACGAGATTTTACCCTTTAAACGAGGCGCATTTATGTTAGCGGCGCGTTCAAAAAAAACAATTATACCTACCTATATAAAAGGAACAAATAAATTAGTCTCGAAACACCAATTTTTGTGTAGTCCGGGTAAAGTAGATATTTATTTTGGAAAAGCAATTACTGAATTTACAAATTTATCTGAAAAAGAAGAATCTATACGATTAAAAGACCTGCTTTTTGAATGTATTACTGAGTTAAAAAACAAGAGTAATAAATAGATTTTTTTAAATCATTCTTATTCACGGCGATATTTATAATATTATTTATGGGGATATTTATTATTTAGGGCGACCACAAGGGTCGCCCCTACGGTTTGTGAGATACTGTCCAGAAAATTGTGTCTAAGGGCGACCAATAAGTTTTAAAAAAGGTCAACCCATAAAGGGTATGACAATTTTCAAAACTGATGGAAGAGGTTAGAAAATTAGCTCCGCTAATAGATTTTCAAAAAAGGGTTGAGCAGGTAAAAAAGCAGTAACTGGGAAATTGTAGGTAGAAGATTCAATATCCATTAAAGCAGCAGAAATAAGTGTTAAAGCAGAGTTAGGCGAAGGAAAAGCGTTTCTAATTTTAGTGGTACGTTTAATAGATTTATTGAGCCGTTCAATCCAATTAGTGGTGTAAATCATACGGTGAATAGAATGAGGGAAATTTAAGTAAGCGGTGTAATAATGGATATCTTGAGAGAGAAGTTTTTTTCTAAAAGAAGGGTAAATAGACGCCCATTTATTCAAGAAATCAGCTAATTTTTGATCGATATCTTTAAAAGAGATAGTTGGATTTTCAAGTATAAAGGTTTCTTTAAAATCAAGTGAAATTTGAGATTTATCTTTGCTTCTAGCATGAAGTAATAGATCTCTAATTTTATGAACTAGGCATTGTTGGACATGAGCTTTAGGAAAATGATGATGAATAACCTCTTTAATACCAGGAAGCCCGTCAGATATGACTAATAAGGCCTGTTTAAGACCACGTTTTTTGAGGTCAATAAAGGTGTCATTCCAACCGGAGGCTGATTCTGAAGGGATATTAAATACGCCTAAAACTTCTCGTTTTAAGTCTTGATTCAATCCAAGAATAATGTAGAAAGCTTCTTTGCTGACATAATCACGTCGAATTGGAATATATAAGGCATCAATATATAGACAATAATAATGCTCCTGCAACGGTTTTTGAAGCCAACCATCTCTGCTTTTTTCGAAGTCTTTTGTGATGGATGATATAGAACTTGGGGATAGTTTTTTACCATAAACTTCATCAAAAATTTCAGATATATCTTGCGTAGTTAAGCCTTTTACATAAAGTTTAAACGCCATATCTTGCATTTGTGCATCTTGTGCTTTTATAGCCTCTAAAAATACTGGTTTAAATAAGCCTAATCGATCTCGTGGAACTTGCAATCTGAAATACTGATTCACGGACTTGGCTAATCGTGTATAATATCCGTTCCCTTTATTTTCAGGCTGTATCGATACAAACTCATCACGTTCATGCTTTAATATACTTTCAAAAACCGTTTGTACCACACTTTCAACTGCATTGCTTTGATCGTAATACATTATATCCTCTATACTTTTTTCTAGTTTATCTTTAATATTTTTCATGGGCAGATCTCCTTTATTTTTTTTGACAATCTAATATTGCCAGATTCTGCCCTCAGACACAATTTATCTTACACTACCTCATGTTTTGTAGGGTTGCCCATGAATACACATTTTTTTCGCCGATACGGTTTATGATAAATTATTGTTATTCACGGCGATATTTATAATATTATTTATGGGGATATTTATTATTTAGGGCGACCACAAGGGTCGCCCCTACGGTTTGTGATAATTCATGTTTTGTAGGGGCTACCCTTGTGGTCGAACGTTTTTTTTAATAATTTAGACCCAAACGTTTTTTAACCGTGCTTACAATTCCCTCTGTTGTTAAATCAAATTCTTCTTTTAATTCTTCAACAGACCCATGTTCAACAAATTGATCAGGAATCGCCAGGTGAATCCACTGATTTAACGGGATTGCTACGTCATTAAATTCTGAAAGAATATGCTGAAAGACGCCGCCAATCGCCTGTCCTTCTTCAACAACCATTATATAGTTTGAATTAGAAATATATGCATTTAAACTGTGTTTATCTAAAGGTTTGATCGTTCTTGGATTAATGACGCATATGTTTAAGTTGAACTGTTCTATCAAAAGTTTAGCGGCATCATATGCGGGCCAGGCCATAGAGCCTACGCCTATTAGGCAGAGATCATAATTGGTGTTTTCTTTGTTCTCTAATAATAGTTCTGATGTCAGTTCTTTGAAACTTAGATTGGGCAAATCTGTTCGTGAAATTACCGATCCTTTAGGATAGCGAATTGATACGGTTAAATCTTGATCTACTGCCCAACGTAGCATAGCTTCTTGCTCGGGGCCATCTTTAGGGGCCAAAATCGTTAAATTAGGAATAGACAACATGTAATTGTAATCAAATACACCTTGATGGGTTGCGCCGTCTTCACCTGCAAAGCCAGCACGGTCTAGAGCTAAAACCATAGGGAGTTTTTGCAAACATACATCATGAATGAGTTGATCATAGCCACGTTGTAAAAAGGTAGAATAAATCGCTAAAACAGGTTTTGCGCCACCTCTTGATAGCCCAGCAGCAAAGGTAACGGCATGTTCTTCTGCTATGCCTACATCAAATAATTTTGTGGGATGTACTTTTTCGAATTCGGTTAATCCGGAGCCGCCTATCATTGCCGGTGTAATAACTACTACGTCGTCACGCTTATTGCAAATATCGATCATGGTTTTTCCGAATAAATCAGAGCTGCTTATATTGCCTTTTTGTACAGGTTTATCTGGGGTTGCTTTGGGTTTAATACCATGATATTTGACGGGATCTAATTCAGCAGGTTGATGGCCTTTGCCTTTTTGTGTGACGATGTGAATCATGATAGGGCCGTTGTAGTTTTTAGCATATTTTAGAGCAGTCATTAGAATAGGAATATTATGTCCGTCAATTGGGCCAATATATTTAAAGCCGAATTCTTCAAAAATGACGCCTACTTTATTATCTAGAATAATATCTCTAAAATGTTCGATGCTTTTATCTATGCGTCGTTTTAAAGGGCCGCTTTTAGGAATTTTAGTTAAAAAATCGTCAAACATCTTTCGGGCCTGGTCATACATGTGTGAGGTTCGAATTTTGGTCATATAATGTGACATGTTACCGACAGGGGGCGAAATGCTCATATCGTTGTCGTTAACAATACAGATAAAGTTTGATTTGATTTTTTCGGCATTATTCAAGGCTTCGTAACACATACCTCCAGATAAACCAGAATCGCCAACTATAGACACGACGAAGTTATCGCCTTTTAACACTTCTCTGCTATGAGCTAGCCCTAATCCTGCTGATAAGGCAGTGGAGGCATGTCCTGCTCCGAAGGCATCATGTTTGCTTTCAAAAATATTGGCAAAACCTGATAAACCGCCTTTTTGACGCACAGTAAACATCTCGTTTAGTCGGCCTGTTAGCATTTTATGAACGTAACATTGGTGGGAGGTATCCCAAACGAATTTATCTTTCGGGCTATCGAATAATACATGAA
>JBILGQ010000098.1:0-4930 GCA_044350955.1 Candidatus Marinamargulisbacteria bacterium
TCCCAATAAACCAATTCACAAAATTTTCCCAAGCTTCTTTCGTATTTTTTAGGGTTTCTACTAAGAACACGTACCTTATACCCCTCATCGTGTAAACGTTTTACCAAAACTTTCCCTAAAAAACCTGTTCCACCAGTAATAAGTATTGTCATAGAACACTAGTGTACTGTGTTAAACTTACCCTCAGCAAGATTTATTAAGCCGATAAAAACCCTGTAGTCCACGCATTTTGAAAATTAAAGCCCCCGGTAACTCCATCACAATCCAATAATTCCCCAACTATATACAGTCCAGGGCAACGTTTACTTTCCATAGTTTTAAAATTAATTTCACTTAAATCAACACCTCCACAGGTAACAAACTCTTCTTTAAAGACTCCCTTACCAGTGCACTCAAAACGACTTATATGTAAGTCTTCAACTAATCGACTTAATTGTTTTACTCCTAAGTCTTGCCAAAGTTTTGTATCAGGCAAGCCGGATCTACATACAAGATAAGTCCATAATCGTGTCGGAATCTCTTGAAAAGGGCTAAATCCACACATAATTTTCTTAGGAGAATTTTTTTGATACATCATTATAACCTGTCGTATTTGTTCTAAAGAATAAGCAGGTAACCACGACACATAAAATGGCAATTTATACCCATGATCAAATAATTCCCGAGCATGCCAAGCCGATAACTTAATAATTACAGGTCCACTAAACCCCCAATGCGTCACAAGCAAAGGCCCTTCTTGCGCTTGTTTTTTATGAATCCACGTGCGAGCCCGTTGAACCGACAAGCCACTTAACTCATGCAAAGATTTATCGGCCACAGCAAATGTAAATAGCGACGGCACGGGATTTACTATTGTATGCCCCAATTGAGCTGCAAACTCATACCCCGACTTCGAACTTCCTGTAGCCAAAATTAATTTATCACAAACATGTGTCTGCCCATTCATTAAACTCAAACTAAACCCAGACTCTATCTTAATAATTTTTTCAACAGAGCAACCCGTCCAAAGCAAAACCCCCAAATTTTTAGCCGTATCAACCAGGCAATCACTAATAGACTGCGAAGAATTTGATTTCGGAAACATTCGCCCATCTACTTCAGTTTTAAGAGAAACTCCCCGAGATTCAAAAAAATCAATGGTATCTGTTGGACCAAAACTATAAAAAGCCCCCAGTAATGCTTTAGCCCCTCTAGGATAATGTTTGACTAACTCCTTCGGATCAAAGCAAGCATGCGTTACATTACAACGTCCACCCCCAGAAATTTTCACTTTAGCTAATACAACATTACTTTTTTCAATAATAATAACTTTAGCCTGGGGATATTTCATTTTATTATGAATAGCCGAAAAAAACCCAGCTGCACCTGCACCAATAATAATTATGTTCATAGATCAACAATACTATCATTTAAGTGCCAGGATACTAAGCATAACTAAGAGCCAGGGTTCCTAAACTAGGCAAATATAATTTATAAAATAATACTATAGATTTTTTTATAAATTTCATTTAAATTAATTTAAAAAAATAACTATGCCAACATCAACAATAGTAAATATTTTCACAACAGCTGCGGTAAGTCGTACGCAACAATTAAAACAGTCTAATTCCAGCTCTAATGCTGTTACGACTAAACCTACATTAGAAAGTGTATTAAATGATATAAAATCCTACTTAAAAGAAAAAAAAGCATACACTCCTTTACAAGTAAAATCTGTAGAAATGACAGATGAATTACCTCTATTACCTACTATTAAAGTAATAAATCATCTGATAAAACTTTTAAAAAGTACTGATAAAGAAATATACTTTAATAACATTCTAAAAAATCTACTACAAAACGAGTTCCCGATAGCTTGCTCTTTCCAAACAAACTTCACAAAAAAGGGTGATCAAACAACTCAAATTCTTAGATGGAATCCAGGGTATCTAGTAGCGGCTATGTTAAGTTTTCAACCTAATACATTTGAACAATTTCTAGAACTACAAAATAAACTTTCGATTCCTAAATCAGACCAATACATATTCTTTACTGACCGTAGTATCCCAGAATGCTACATCCCATCTCTAGCTCAGCTACTTATAAAGGTATTCGCTTTAAACCCCACTGAAAAAAAATTCCGCGCCATGCTCCCTCTGCTAAATCATGACGAAATCTTAGCTAAAAATTTTATAAAAACCGAAACACTTTTTAAACCCACCACCTTCGATATAATAAACACAGCAACTATACTTCCAAAACAAAAACTACTGCTTATAAAACAGTTATTATCCAAGCTAGATAAAGGAAATTTACCTAATATAATTGCTAAAAAAATAATTAGCCAACTGATGTCACGAAAGTATTGTAAAGATATAGAATTTCGTGATGTATTAATATTAAATATTATCGAATTAAGTGACTCGCCCTACATGTTATTATCAATAACATTAAATTTAGACCCACAATCTTCAACATCTTTCATGTCAGAAACAAGTTCGATATTTCTCAAAACATTTACTAAATGGCTTAATGAAAACCCAAAAAAAATGTCTTTACCCGAAATAAAAATTTTACTATACAAATCTAAAGCACTTTGCGAAAGCATCATTGAAATGAACCGAAATCACAAAAAAATCGAACGTAAATCTAAGTTTAAATCTAAGACGAAACCTAAACCAAGCGACAATAAACTAAAAGAAGAATCTCCACTAAAATACTTGTTTGAATTAGCAGCTATCATATTAATGCACCACAATCGTGATATAGATCTCGATTCAACTACAGAAGAAACCCCAAAAGAAGCTCCAAATAAAGAAGTAATTTATCAAAAAATATTTGAACTACTCAAAAATCCTACCAAACTTACTTTTGCAAACATAAGCACAGAAAACCAAGAGAAAATACACCAAGCGTTAGCAAAAATTAATATACAAAAAAAGTCATTAATTTCCGATAAAATTATTCAAAATATGATCTTATACGGATCATCTACAACACTAAAAACAGATACCGACCTCGACATAATGCTACCCCCTAATTTTTTCACTTATCTCTTAAAAAATTTCTCCGAAAAATCTCAAAACAATGTCATTCATGTTTTAAATGTCTCTTCTGTAAAAAATCAAGTAAAAAGTTTTTCAGTTGCTGTTAGATTATCTGAAGAGCATGTTCAACTATTCGATTTTTGCATTAACCCAAATAAGCCCTCAGAACAAATAACACCTATAAGCGATATTTCTCAAGAAAGCAAGGCCCTTCCAATTCAACACGATATCTGGAAAGATGATCCTAAAAATTTAATACGATTATTAAAAATATATCGAGACACATTTCTTTCAGTTAAAACTACAGAAGAAGATGAAATCATACAATGTGAATTAGAAAACAGTATTAAACACAACATTCTTCTAAATGAACTAAATAACATCTACATACCTGAACATTATGTAACAAAAATAATGGTCAGCACTGACTGCAGCTCTTCTACACAATTTAATGACTTCAAAGTAGCTCTACTCTCTTTATTTGATAGCCAACGTAAAAGAATTCAAAAACCACCTCTAACAACAGAAATAGAATTACAAATATTCGAAGACCTGGTATTTAACGAAGAAACAACACCGCCCTCACCAGAGCATCTCCACAATCTTCTACAAATAGTATCCAATCCTACAATTTTATCAATTATCATGCATCGGTTATTCCCCACAACAGAATAAATAGATAACTAAGCTACAATACAATCATGCATAAAATATTAGGAATAATATCCATTTTACTCAGTATTTGGGCCATGCTTCCCTACATAATTAGTATTCACCAGGGAAAAATAAAACCCCATGCTTTTTCATGGATTATTTGGGGAGTCACAACCTGCATAGTAGGTCTAGCGCAATGGACCGACAAAGGGGGCGCAGGGTCCTGGTCAATTATTTTTTCAGGCTTACTCACTTTTTATATTGCTATTCTAGCTATGATCCAAAAAAGCGATAGCTCAGCTACAAAAAGCGATCTGATATTTTTTTGCGTGGCCATAGCCAGCATTCCAATTTGGGCATTAACTAAAAGCCCTCTTTACTCCGTACTTCTATTATCTACTATAGATGTTTTAGGCTACGGCCCTACAATTAGAAAAAGCTTCGAAAACCCCTACGAAGAAAGCCTCTCTTTATTCGTCATTTTAAGCGTCAGAAATATATTTGCAACAATTGCTCTTGAACACTACTCACTAACCACAATGTTCTTTCCTCTAATAACTCTTGCTGCAAATTTAATTTTAATCGCTATAATACTAATAAGACGTTCACAAAAAGATAAAATAAAAAAAGTTTAAACTCATAAAAAGTTGGGTACTTAAAAAAATCTGTACGTAATACCATTGGAGGAAAGCATTGTTTAAAATTAAAAAAAGGGTTCTCAGGGCATTAAGCTCTGTTTTGATTGTTTGTCTATTTCCAGTTCATATTTTTGCAGCAATTCCCACTAAAACCACCTTTACAGGTGTATTGTCTAACGACGGCAATATGCTAGTTGGGAATCACGATATAGAAGTTACAGTACTAGATTCCAATAACAATTTACTATGGACAGAAACCCACACTAATGTTGAATTTTCGAACGGAAAATTTACGATTAATATCAATGAAAACGCTACAGAAGCGATTACTACTGATCAATTAAACCAAGCTGAAAGCCTCAGTTTAACTGTTGGAGATGACACATTAAAATTAGATTTTTCATCTGTCTTTTTTTCAAGAATCTCTGAATTTTCAGAATCATCAAGCTTAGCTTCTACAGCCAATGTAGCATTATCCGCACTAAGTGCAAACAGCATATCATGGGCTAATATAAACAACAAACCCGATACATTGGTAAATGCAAGTATCAGTTCACCAGAGAGCGGCGAAGTATTAACTTGGGACGGAAATAACTGGGTCAACCAAAATAT
>JBILGQ010000099.1:0-4880 GCA_044350955.1 Candidatus Marinamargulisbacteria bacterium
CTCTCGTATAAAAAACCTTTATGAAGTGTTTGTAGCCCAAGTAATGTCATCGTTGAAAATAAAATCATGCCGATTAATAGATCAAATATTGAGTTCATAAAAAGCGTTTTTGTTGATAAAAATGCTGACTAAAAAAGCAAACATTATAAACGGAGCAAAGGCAATTTTATCGTTGTAATTTTTTCGTTTGCTTAGAAGTAAAACAAGGCTAAACAGGCCGGCGCTTAGTAACGATATATATAAAATAATGGGCATTATTTTAGAGCCCCAATTGAGTGCAACAAGCGATAAAAGTAAGGCGTCACCAAGTGCAAATGTTTCTTTTCTAAATATAATTCCTGATAGTATAAAAACAAGGATACAGCAGAAAAATACCAATGCAGCGAATAAACAGCGACTAATAACCAGATTTAGTTCTAAAGACCGATAAATACCTAATAAAAATAAAGGGCTAGTTAAATACAGAGGGAGTTCTTGGCTTTTATAGTCTGTAATAACTAAAAAAAGTCCTGTTAAGATAAAAAAAGTGATTTGAAAATAAAATGTCAGTGTGAAGAAACAATAAGTGAGACTAAAAAACAAGCAGCAAAAAATAAAATAAGCTTTATAGGCGATCTCCTTGCGGATTTTCATGCGTTAGTTCCTCTTGATAAGTTTGTCTTAGTGCATAGAAATACCTTAAGAGTGTCTCATCTTTAAAATCTGGATATGTCCATTCAAGAGGCTGAAAACGCTTGTGTTTATAAAGGAGTGTCAGTTCAGCATAAATGCCGCTGCCACACGCGATGCGGTGAGAATAATTTTTCGCCGAAAATAATACTATCTGATGCAATGACAAAAGGCCAGGATCAATATTTACGGGGCGTTTGTTGTTTTTTAAGAACTTGCTTTCGCAGCGATTCGACAGTAATTTAAATCGATAAGCTTTATCAGGTGGCTCTAAACCAGCGAAAGACACAAAACGGCGTTTTAAGTTCGCTCCCATTTCTGGCCTGTAATAGTCGCTATGATCGAATAAAAAAACGTCAGATACGCTATCAATAGTTTTTGAGTAGGTCTGACTTAATAGATCGCAGGTATTATCGAAGTGTTCTGATTTCTGATAGATTATGCCACAGAATAATTTTGCTGCTGTAAATGCTTGTTCAATTGCCACTGTCTAATAGGGGCTTGATAATCGACAGTATATATTCGGGTGTTTGATAGCCTTGTATCACTTTTACCACTGCAAAATCTTTATTTAAAATAAATGTGGTTGGTATAGACGTTTGTTGGCCAAATTGAGTTTTGAAATACTCTGATTCCATTACAACAGGGTAATTAAATTTGGTTGATTTTATAGAACGTTCTACAACTTTAACGTTATCATCTACAGACACACCAATGATTTCAAATGGTTGATCTTTTAATGTTGTCTTTAATGCCATTAAATCAGGAATTTCTATAAGACAGGGGCCGCACCATGTGGCCCAGAAATTCACTAGTACTACTTTGCCTTTTAATGATTCAAGCGAAAAGGGCTTGCCGTTAAGAGGGCTAATCGTGTGTTTTGTTGAAACTGGGTAAGCGACAGGTTCTTCCTTTTTATTGAAGAATACAAGCATTGTTATGCCAATAAGCAAAGAAATTACAGCAATCATTACTGTTTTGCTTTTCACGATTGTCTTTAATTTTTCAACAATCATTGTGGAGCCGAGAATTTTTTTATTTCATTTTCTAAAATAGTTTTTGATCCTAAATAACCATTTATGATGAAGGTTGGCGTGGCATTGATGCGTAAGCGTTCTACTTCTTTCATGTCAGCGTCTACTACTTGTTTTGGAAGAGGGGAATAAAAACATTTTTGCATGTCTTGGATATCTAAATTTCTAGGCAAATAGCTTAAAAATGTGCTCATTGTTAATTCTTTTTGATGGTCGTAATAATTAGTAGCAAATGCAGGGAATTGACCTTGTTTATGCGCGCATACCGACAATTTCGCTAGTTGATTAGATAAATCTCCCATATGTGAAAAGTGACGGTATTCGATATAAAATAAATCAGGGTTATTTTTTATTTCTTTTTCAAGAATTTTATGCACTATTGCGCAATGAGAACATAGAAAATCTGAAAATATAGTTATTTTAATCGGAGCATCGATGTTGCCTTCAGACAATACATAATGAGGGTTGGGTTGAACAGTAATACTAGTTTTAGGGTACAAGTTGTAGCTAATCTCGTATTTTTTCTCGAGATCCATTAAAAATTTGTCTAGTCGTTCGTTGTGAATTTCTTGGGTCATGGGTTTGTTTTCAGATAAAATATTTTTTAGAGTATTGCTCATTTTGGCTGTTTTAATTTTTTCTAAATCCTCTTCACTAAGAATCGAGAACCCGTGAGTGATAAACGCCTGATAAAACTCTGCTTCACTAAGCCCCCCTAGGGCTTCGCGCTCTACACTAATTAGATGTGTAATCAGCGTGTCTTTTCGTAAACGGTATAAAGAGTCTTCTATTTGTAGTGGTTTTATGCCAGCTAGAGCGTCTAAATCGTCTGTGCTAAAGTCGCCGATGTTTGTGCTAATAGCGATTTGCGATGTCACGTTAACATCGTAGCTTTTTAAAAGTTGCAGTAAACCTAATAATCCAATTAAAACAGTTAATACTACCGTGATGCTGTATACAAAAGCGCTATGTGCCAATAATGATAACGAGACTTTTTTCATAAACTTTCTATCAGTAAAAAATACAGAGAGTATTAAGAGGAGTACTATAGCAGCAGATAATGTGCAGAATAGGCAAAATGCCTTGAGAATGACGAATTGAATGGCCATAAAATAGGCAGAAGCAAAAGTTCCTATGAGCAGATACAGAAATAGAACTGGCTTTACTCCCTGTTTGTCTCTTGTATAGCGGAGACTTAAAAAAAGTAATCCAGCAAAATAAGCAATTCCAAACACCGGGATAGGTACAGATAGGATAATGGCAAATTTGCTTTGTAAAATTTCGATGCAACTAAGCTCTGCAAGACAAGTTTCGGATTTGTTTAAAGTTAAAAATAATAAATAACTGGCATTTAACAGCGCAATCAATGACATTAGGATGAAAAACATGACTAAATAATGACCCAAATTTCACTAAAAAACAAGGGCTTGACCCTAATCCCGGCTACAGATACTCTAGTCTTATGACTGCAGAACTTGGGATAAAAAAATCAGACTCATGGAAATTGTTTAATCGTATTTCTAAGCGTTACGATATAGTAAACAATGTATTAACTTTAGGCATTGTTTTTTACTGGCGAAAACAGTTAGTGAAGCACTTTCCAACACAGACCTTAACGCATGTATATGACTTGGCTACAGGAACTGGCGAAGTTCTGTTGTCGATTATGAACACGCATCATAGCCGGATTTCAAAAATAACTGGCTTAGATTTAGCTAAAGAAATGATTTTAATTGCTGAGGAAAAGAGGAATCGAAAGACTTATAAAGGTAAAGTTGATTTTGTTGTAGCCTCGGCTCAAGACATTCCTGAAAAAGATAATAGTATTGATGCCGTTAGTATGGCCTTTGGTATTCGAAATGTGCCCGATGCTCAAGCTTGTTTAGACGAAATTTATCGTGTCTTAAAACCAGGTGCACAAGTGTTTATTATGGAATTTGGGCTTCCTAAGAATAGGCTTTTAAAAAAGCTTTACTTGCTTTATTTTAGATATTTACTCCCCAGTATTTCTGGTCTGATTTCTGGAGATAAAAAAGCGTATAATTATTTAAATAAAAGTGTAGAGCAGTTTCCCTATGCTAAAGAATTTGAAGGCATGATGCAAAAATCTGGTTTTAAAGTGAATTATATCGCCTTTACTTTTGGGATTAATTATTTATACATTGGAACAAAATAAGCTTAGGTCTATTTCACGATTAAACGTACGTTCTGCAGGTCATTATTGGGCCTTGCTAATTGTTCAGCAATTGCTAGAGCAGGGTATTTGCGATGTTTGTATAGCGCCTGGTTCGCGGTCAACCCCTATAGTCAAAGCATTTCATGATGAAAAAAAATTTAGAATAAGCACTCATTTCGACGAACGATCTTTAGGTTTTTTTGCTTTAGGACGAGCTAAGCAAAGTCAGAAACCTGTTGTTATTTTGACGACTTCGGGTACGGCCGTGGCCAATTTGTTGCCGGCTTGTGCTGAAGCGTTTGCTATGCAAGTGCCGCTGATTATTTTATCGGCAGATAGACCTGCCCATTTGCATCAGTGTGGGGCCAATCAAACCATGAACCAAGAGGGGCTTTTTTCGCAATTTGTTCAAGCACAGCTAATGCTGCCAACGGCTAGTTTTGAATTAGACGAACAGCCTATTCAAGAAGAAATAAAGACAGTATTATTACATAGTAAACAGGGCCCAGTACATATTAATATGCCAATTGACGAGCCTTTATTGTCAGAAACACTGTTTGAGTTGCCCCAATTAAATAAGTTAAAAACACTGTGCCAAACACAAGTCTATCACCCGATTCGGTCGAATCTAGCGTCGCTATATAGTGAACAGATAAAAATCTTATGTAAAGATAAAAAAGTACTGTGCATTACGGCGATTACAGCCAGGTCTTACGATTCTGACTACTTAGAAGCTTTGTTAACAGAGCAGGGGGTAGCGATTTTTTCTGAAGTCACAGCGAGGAGTCGTTTTTCAACAAGGGTTCACAGAGCGCTTTCGTTATTGGATCAGATAGAAGAGCCTGATGTTATTATTTGTATAGGGGCTAAATGGATTTCTAAAAAAGTGCAGGCTTTATTAAGTAAGACTAATCAAGTTATTTTGATACACGATTTTCAAGAAAGCCAAGATTTTTTAAAATGTGCTGCCTTACAGTGTCACTTGTCTATCGACGACTGTA
>JBILGQ010000100.1:0-4872 GCA_044350955.1 Candidatus Marinamargulisbacteria bacterium
GAATCGCAGGTGAATACCTTCAAGCTCTGAACCGAAAACAAAAATTTCGCGGAAAGGTTTTGGATCGGGCATTTTAATGTCGCTGCTGTTAAATTTAAGAGCGAGTACGGGAATGTTTTCAAATAAGGCATCACAATAATTGCTTCTTAAGGTATTTTCTAATACATTGAAAATCCATTTTAATATATAATCATCGTCTATATCTAATACATCGTTTAAGGCCTCAAAAAACAATTTTTTAATTAAATCAAGCTGTTTTAAATGGGCTGTTTTATTTTGATTTATAGCAAATTTAAGGTCAAAATACTCTGTTAATAATTGACTGGCTTTATAATGAGTTAATAAAGCATGGTCTAGTTGTTCTTTAGTATAACTAGGTTTTAATTGAAGGATATAATTGCGATAGGCTTGTAAAATAAATATTTTTTTCCAATTTATGGTGGCCAGAGTAGCTAATCCGTTAAGAGGATCGTTGGGAAGTTTTTCAGAAAAAATAGCAGCAAGTAAGTCTACCAATACTGTTTTTGTTTTTGTTAGATCTAAGTTAGAGCCGTCTAAGTGACACACTCTAAACGAATGGGTGTATCCGATAATATTGTTAACGGTGCCAACACGGGTCGTTAATTCATCATAAAAATATAAATTAAGATTCCTAAAAATAGGTATTAAATGATACAGGTCAATTTTCTCATGATGATAAATATTTAATAAAGAGGCTTTGCCAGATAATACAGACTCGGCGTATATAAAGGGCATGACGTTAAATTGAATGCTTTTATTTTCTTTAACTTTTTCAAAGTAAGCAATGTCTTCTACTGTTTGTTCGGGTGTGCGTCTTACTTGGTGATGCAGCGGGAATGCATTTTGATAAGTTGTAAATAATGAGTCTGCTTTGTCTGTTGAGTACTGTTTATAAAGACAATCTTTTAAAATTTCTGTCCACGACTTTGTACTACTTTGTATGGCCTCTTCAAGTTCGGATGTGTTGGCTTCGTAATTTGGTAAATTATTCTGATCGAAATAGACGTGTAATCTATAAAACTGGTCTCCAGGAATGCTAAAGTACTCTAATCCGTCATGAGGGACTTTGCTTTTTAATACGTCAATAATTTTGTTTTCAGTATCAATAGAATAAGCATCTGTGGGGATGACAACTAATAAAAATAATTTCGATTTATCTATATTATTTCTTGAAAAAACATGACAGGTAGTAAAGCTTGAGATCGAAATTAAATCTTCAATCATTTTTTGTAGGTTTTCTGTAGGAGTTCTGAATAACTCATATTTTGGTATGTTATTGCAAAAACGTATGGTTTGATTGTAATTATGACTTCCTTTAAAGAAGTGTTTGTTTTCGAATATTTTTTTCAGACGTAATTTTATAATAGGAGTCTCTATATTTTTAGCAAATAAAGAACTACGTTTTAACAGACCTAAAAAATTATATTCTATAAATTTCCCGGCTTTTACAGGGGTTTTTATACTTAATCGCATTAGTTTTTCATCGCGCTTTATAGGGCTGTTAATTCGAATGGCATCAAAAATAAAGGGGGATCGATAAGTGGCTAAATCTAGAATTTGTTTTTTTAAGGCTGGCAGCAATTTAGGCTGGCATTCTTTGAGATAGTCAGGGGTTAAAATGCCATATTGATGGCTTTGAATCTCGCTAACAGTGCTTGTTTTTTTGTTGGTTGTGATACTGAATTTTCCGTAACCGAAGAACGAGAAATTTTCGTTTTTTAACCAATCAATTAATTCGACAAATTCTGACTGAAAGTCTTTATCGGTTTCAGGGTAAGCAGCGACTTCTTTTTTGGCATCATTAAGGGCATTTTGAATTATTATTTGGTCGTTACGGCTGCAATGAACAGCTTTGATTCGTTGTAATACATCTATTTTTAATTTTTCTATTATTGGTGTTGATAAAGTATCTTGTGATTCACATTCGAAGTAGGGAAGCGCTATTAAGTCGCCTTCTATACTAGAGTGATGAACACTTTTGATGGCCTTGCTATCTTTGATTACAGACATAAGTGGATGAAATAATTTGTTGATTTTAAGTCCAAATTGATTGAAGACAGATTCTAAACTAAAAATTAAATACTGTGCGTCTGTACATACGATTTCTATGCTAAGTTTAGGGCTGTTTTGGGTGTTAGTAATATTGATTAAAATTTCTTCTTTTGAAAGCACCAGTTTTTTAAAGTTTTTGAAGCGATTTTCTATGAATTTTTGCAGTTTACTTTCGTCTTCTATTAAGATAGCTCTGTTGGTTAAAGAGTGCAAATAAACAGTAGCAAATTGGTTTAATAAAAGGTCTGAATTTATTTTGCCCAACAAAGAATCAACCATTTTTTTTCTGGCTTGATCGCTGTATATATCTACCGGTTTTTTAATGTCTACCATAGAGGTACTAGTGTAGCCGATCGGGGGCTTTTTTGTCTATTCAATATACTTGCTGTTCATTAATTCTACTCTTGAGGGGTGCCCAAAAATTTGATACAGTCAAAAAGATCAAAAAAATGACATCCAATACGTTTTTAATAGATATAGGAAATTCAAGCACTTGTTTTGTCGAGCACGGGAAGGATTTTTCTACAGCACAATCTATTT
Organism: Candidatus Marinamargulisbacteria bacterium; assembly: GCA_044350955.1. GTDB lineage: Bacteria > Margulisbacteria > Marinamargulisbacteria > JBILGQ01. Next base: position 2,614 of record JBILGQ010000100.1, read on the forward strand.
CTACTAAACTTCTGACTCAAGCATTTGTACAAGAACACTTTGCTGATTGTGTTTGTGTGATTAGCTCTGTTGTTCCTGAAAAGGAGAGTCTCTTTTTGATTTGCAAATCGACTTACTTTGTTACTTATACTAGTATCAAAAAACTTTCTTTAAATGTAGATTCTCCGGAACAAGTGGGTGCCGATAGGTTGGTGAATGCTTTGGCTGCTTATGCATTGTACAGGGTTCCTTGCTTAATTCTTGATTCAGGTACTGCCTTAACGGCGTGTTTGGTGGATGGGGAGGGGGTGTATCAAGGAGGATTGATATTTCCGGGTATGCGATTGTGTTCGATGGCCTTACATGAACACACTGCAAAATTGCCTTTGGTAGCTGTGTCTCCGAAAGAAGCTTTAGTGGGAAAAAATACCGACGAAGCTGTAAAAGTAGGCTTGTATCGTGGGTTTTTATCGTTAATAAATGGCTTAATTGGCGATTTTAGACGGGATATTCCTGGTATTACAGTTGTAGGTACTGGCCAGGGATTAATTGCTTTGAAACATAACTTAGATTTAGATGTTTATGACGAAGATTTAATCTTTAAAGGCCTAAGTATTATAGCTGGCCAACACTTAGACGACTCTATATAATTTAGTGTATGAAAATTCTTTTGTTAGGTGCAGCAGGCATGTTAGGGTCTGTGATTTGTTCTGAATTTTCTGACACTATTATTTCCTTAGATATCAAAGACTGTGATTTGAGAAATGAGAAAGACGTTCGGGCATTATTTTTGACATATAACTTTGATGTTTTAATTAATTGTGCGGCTTTTACGGCTGTAGATGCAGCTGAAGAAAAGCGAGAATTGGCTAAAGCTGTGAATGCAGATGCCGTATTGTATTTGGCAAGAGGGTGTAAGGAATATGCTAAGATTTTAGTGCATTTTTCTACCGATTATGTGTTTAACGGACGTAAGCAGGGTGCTTATATTGAAGAAGACGTCCGTGATCCTATTAATTATTATGGCTATACCAAAGCTTTAGCTGAAGAACATATTGAATCAATTCAACCTGATTATTATTTATTTAGAGTGCAATGGTTATATGGTGAAAATGGCCCTAATTTTATAAAGACAATGCTGCGCTTATTCGAAGAAAAAAACGAATTATCGGTGGTAAATGATCAATTTGGAACGCCTACTTCTGTTTATGCGATTGTAGCCATGTTGAAAGTGGTTTTGGATACAAGACCTGCTTTTGGAGCGTATCATTTTAGATCGGATGGGCAGTGCTCGTGGTATGACTTTGCTTGTTTTTTAGCTCAGGAACAGGGCTTTAAGGGACAAATTTTACCGGTTAATTCCACTGCTTTTCATCGGCCTGCTAAACGACCTTCAAACGGCGTATTAGATACTTCAAAAATCAGCTTGTTACAGGGGCTTAAGACTAAGCATTGGCAAGAGGATGTTAGAGATTATTTAGTAAAATATTTTAGTGAAAGGAAGACTATATGAAAACAATAGTATTAGGGTCTGATCATGGTGCCATAGAGTTGAGAGTGGCTATAAAGGAACATTTAGAGTTACAAGGTGGTTATAAAGTTATAGATATGGGGACGCATACTAGTGAGTCGGTAGATTATCCGGATATTGCAGATACAGTTGTGCGGGAAGTTCTTAAAGAAAGTCATGCTGTAGGAGTGCTTTGTTGTGGGACTGGCATTGGGATTTCTATTCGTGCGAATCGCAATAAGGGCATTCGAGCGGCTTTAGTGTATAACGAATTTACGGCTGAAATGGCAAAAGCGCATAATAATGCCAATATTTTATGTTTGGGTGGGCGCACAACCGCTATCGACTTGGCTTTAAAGCTAGTGGATATTTGGTTGAAAACAGCCTATGAAGGCGGGCGTCATGATAATAGAGTTTGTAAATTAGATTTATAGTTTTTTTAAACACAAAGTGGCGTGAATAAACTCGTCTAGGTCGCCGTCTAATACAGCTTGTACGTTTGCTGTTTCTTTTTTGCTTCTTTGGTCTTTTATGAGTTTATAAGGATGTAATACATAAGAGCGGATTTGATTTCCCCAGGCTATATCTTGACTATCTCCTTTTAATTCTGATAATTCTTTTTTTTGTTGGGCTTCCATTAAAACAATAAGTCTGGATTTTAAAATCTTCATCGCAGTATCTTTGTTGGCAGTTTGTGAACGGCTATCTTGAGACGTAGAAACAGTACCTGTTGGAATATGGGTAATTCTTACGGCTGAGTCGGTTTTGTT
>JBILGQ010000101.1:0-4860 GCA_044350955.1 Candidatus Marinamargulisbacteria bacterium
CTATTGTGACTACTTTTGGCGTTGCTGCTGATTGTGCTAGTGTTGGGTAGGCTGCATCGCTTGGGTTTAGTGAAGGGTCAGACTTCATTCTATTTTGTATTTCCTCTCTTCTTTTCGCCATTATTCGAGCATTTTCTGCTGCAGAGGCTTTCTTTGCGGCATTAGCTGCTTTTCTTGCTTCTTCGTCTGCTTTGTTTTGGATTATTTGTTTTCTTCTGTCGTCTTGTGCCGTGGCTGCTTCCTGTAGTGATGGGAAGGGGTTTGCTTTTGCTGCTGCTGCTGGGGCATTGGCTTTTGTTTGTTGTGATGGGGGTGTTGTCGTTATTTTTGCTGCTCTTGCTGGGGCATTGGCATTTGTTTTACTGGTAGTTTTAGCTGCTTCCGCTGCTGGGTTTGTTGCTCTTGCTGCTGCCACTGACGCTTTTTTTGGGGGGGTAGTATTTGTTGTTGGTGCATTGTTAACCCATGCTGGTCTTGTTGGTGGTTTTGCTGCTGGGGCATTGGCATTTGTTTTACTGGTAGTTTTTGCTGCTTCCGCTGCTTCTGCTGGTGTGGGATCTAGATTGGCAGGTGTATGGTGTTTCTTTGCTGCTGCCGCTTTTGCTGCATTTAGAGCATTTTGCTCTGCCTGTCTAGCTCCTTCTTTAGTATGTTGAAACATTGGTCTTGGCAATATTGCTATTACTTTTCCGGCGGTATTATTCATAATAGTCTCCTTTAATATTTAATTAGTATGTTTAATGCATATTAACAATAAATTTATAATAACTAATAATTAAATTCAATATTCATTTTCAAAGTCGTCTCATAGAGAAATAAAGATAATAATTAAAAAAAACAAAAGCTGTCTAAATGTGAAGTTTATTCTAATCCGCTCATGTTTAATCCTGATTTGGCTGCGGTTTCGACTGTTGGGGGATAAACGGCTTCAATTTGTATTATTCTTCCAAGTTCGGGGGCTTTTGATCCTTGTAAGACTGTTGTTCCGTACAACTCGCATCTTTTAAGTAGTTTAGGATCGTTTATGCTAAGGCGGACTAAGCACGATTGCCCGTATTCAGACGCCACTTCTTGGCTTGCTACATATAAATCGGGGAAGTTTCCGTTGTCAGCTTCAGAAAAAAAAGCGATGGCTGAAGAATGATCTCTAATGCCAGTAAATAAGCTTTGAGAGGCATAAGCTGGATTAAATTTTTGTTTAAAATAATAATCAACCTCAAACTGCGACATGTTGCTAAAAATGTTAGTATTTGGGGAAGGGTTTTTTATATCTTTGGGTATATTTAAGCCTGTCTGGAGGAGGTTTGCAATTTTTTTGAAGTTATTTGAGAGGTGAGTATAGTCATACTCGCTTAATTGGGATAGTTGTTTTATTTGATCAGATGCTTCTTTTGGCATTTTATTTAGTTCGAATTCGTGGCTTAATTTATTGAATTTAGTGGCTATTTGGGATAGTTCGAATAGAGCAGTTTTTTTCATATAATTTAAGATTCCGGTTAGCCATATTTCGTGGCTTTGATTACATGCATTATAGAGTTGTTCATGAGTAAAGTGGTTTTTTGGTATGGTTATGTTGCTTTTTTCCCCGGTTTGAGTGGTGACTGTGAATGTGGCTTCGGTGTTGTTGTGGCTTTTGTATTGAACCGTTTGAACTGTTAACCAATCTATGCGCTTATTTATGTTAGAAAAGCTTAGGGTATGCTCATTTATCAGATTATGGCTTTTTATAATTTTGTATACTTCAAAGGCTTTTGTTAGTTTATCTAAGTCGGATAGCCAATTTGTGTCGGGTAGTTTATTTGATTTATTTAGAACGGCATCGATCTTTTCTAGGCACTGATTTAGATTGTCGTACGCTTCTTTTCGAAACAGTAAAGTTGTAAGATTGCCAATTGTGGTAGTGATTTTATTTATTTGATGCCGGGTCATTTTCCAAACTGATACTACAGGCATTGGGCTATTCCAGCCATTATTTGTAGAATAAGCTTGGCTAAGAAAATTGACTCTTTTAATATTGGAGGTTCTTTCGCTTTGTCGAACGAGTCTTTGTGCGGCGGTTCTTAGATGTCTTGTCGCGGCTATAAGCATAATTTCTCCTTAATTTTTTGATTCAAATTGTTTTTTGTTTATTTTACTACAGTTTAAAAGAGTTAATGGTATTTTTTTAAAAATATTTCACAGTTTATTATGTTGCAGCTTAGTGTTCTGGTGTTATAATGCTTGTATGAGCTTTAAGCATGAACCTAAACGAGTGCCTAAACGAACAGGCGTTTCTTCATTAATTCTTAAAAAAAATACAGGAGAAGCTTCAAACTCTTTGATGTTGAAGCCATTGAAATATTCTCAGGAAAGCTTTAATCAGAACTTTATTTTAGAAGAAGACCGTCATGTAGAGTTTGTTTCTGGTGATGTAGCTAGTCCTAGTCCTAGTGCTAGGGAGGCTGATGCTGTGAATCAGGCTGCGTTTGAAACCGCTAAAGTATCTTTGCAAAATGAATTAAATCAGTTACGAGAGAAAGAGTTGCGATCTATACAAAGTGAATTAGATCGATTAAGGGAACAGGCTAAGCAGCAAGGGTTAGTTGACGGAAAAGAGCAGGCCGAGCGTCGATTGGCTTCGGAATCGGCTGAATTAATTGCAAAAATTAATGATCTTGGATTGCTAAAAAAAGAAGATTTAAAAAAATTAGAGTCTTTTGCTTTAAAATTGGCTTTAGATATTGCACAGAAAGTGGTTCAGCGGCAAATTAGCTTAGAGCCAGATGTATTTACCACTTTGTTTAAACAAGCTTTTGATAGAATTACAAATAAAGATGAGGTTATTATTCGTATTCATCCTGATAATGTTGCTCAATTTGAGGCCTACAGAACGCAGTTTTCTAAGAAATTTAAAGATATTGGCCGATTAGAGGTCATGGAAGATAATCAGATGATTGTTGGGGGCTGTTCTATCGAAACTCGCTTAGGTTATATCGATGCAAGTATAGATACAAAGTTAGAATTATTAGAGAGATCTCTTACCAGTTTACAAGAGCGTGAATTTCAACAATTAGATTCGCAAAAAGGGGGCCTTGAAAAAGAGCAGGTAAAATTGGATTTAAGCCATATTCCTAGTAAGCCGACTGTTCAATCTCAGCCTACTCCTGTTAAAGAAGAGCCTGTGTATTCAGTAGCGCAAAATACTTCAGCTGATGACGATTTTGAAGACGATGATTATGAAGATGAAGAAGAAGATGATGATCAGTACGAAGATGATTTTGATTTCGAGGATTATGACGATGACTTTGTTTGATTATGAAAAATATAGAAGTGTAATTCAAAAAGTAGATCCTTTCAGAGTTGTTGGTAAAGTAATAGAAATAGTAGGGTTAGTTATAGTTGCCGAAGTTCAAGGGGTGAGCATCGGTGAGCTTTGTCGGATTAAAGTTCAAGAAAATACTAGCATATTAGCGGAAGTGGTTGGCTTTAAAGAAGGCCGAGTGTTGCTAATGCCTTTAGGAAGCACATCAGGAATACGTCCGGGGTCCTTGATTTTTGCTACTGGGGCACCCATAGAGGTGAAAGTTGGTCCTAAGTTGTTGGGGCGAGTGTTAAATGGCTTGGGTGAGCCTATTGATGGTTTAGGTGAATTAGAATATGAAACAGTTTACGGGGTTGATAACGATCCTCCTGATCCGATTAGCAGGCCTCGTATTACTCAGGTCATGCAAACCGGTGTTAAGGCCATTGATGGGTTGTTAACATTTGGGATGGGGCAGCGTGTGGGGATATTTGCAGGTTCAGGAGTAGGTAAAAGTACTTTAATGGGGATGTTGGCTCGCAATTGCTCGGCAGATGTGAATGTTATTTCTTTAGTAGGAGAACGGGGTCGTGAGGTAAAAGATTTTATTGAAGAGTCTTTGGGGCCAGAAGGATTAAAGCGCTCCGTGGTTGTATGCGCTACATCCGATCAACCACCTGTCATTCGTATGAAAGGCGCCTTAATTGGTACATCAATTGCGGAATATTTTAGAGATCAAGGTAAAAATGTGTTGTTTATGATGGATTCTGTCACGCGTTTTGCCATGGCACAGCGTGAAATTGGCTTAGCTACGGGCGAGCCTCCGACAACAAAAGGTTATACTCCGTCTGTATTTGCCATGTTGCCGCGTTTGATGGAACGGGCCGGGACCTCAAAAAAAGGCTCTATTACAGGGATATATACCGTTCTTGTCGATGGTGGAGATATGGATGAGCCAATTGCAGACTCTGCTCGGGGTATTTTAGATGGCCATTTAGTGTTATCACGAGATTTAGCGGCAAAAAATCATTACCCTTGTATTGATGTGAGTCAATCAGTTAGTCGTTTGTTTTCTACTGTTGCAGATAAAGATCATCAGCGAGCAGCCGGGAAATGCCGTGAAATTTTGGCGCGTTATGCAGAAGCGGAGGATTTAATTAATATTGGGGCCTATGTAAAGGGTAGTAACCCTAAAATTGATGAAGCTGTTTCTAAAATTGATGCTGTAAATAATTATTTAAAGCAAGGAACTATGCAGGAATGTCCGTTTGAGGCGAATGTAAAAACGTTAAAAACTCTAGTTTAGGGCTTCAAATTCGGTACGATGTTGATAAGACGGACTAATAATGAGTAAACCAAAAAAGGGAAAACGATTTCGCTATGGCTTAGAAACGGTGCTTCGGGTTCGAAAAATAGTCGAAACATTGGAAAAAGAAAAATTAAAGCAACGCGAGCGAGAGTTGGATGAAGAGCGCTTAAAAGAGCAGCAAATTAAAAAGCAACAACAGGATCACTTAAATTATGTGAGAGAGCTATTAACAGATGAGTTACCCCAGTTAAATACCATTCAAATGAATGAA
>JBILGQ010000102.1:0-4797 GCA_044350955.1 Candidatus Marinamargulisbacteria bacterium
AGTACATGCATTAAAACTACAAAAGATAACTTATCTATAGGATCTGTCGTATCAAATCCACTTCCTAAATTCACGGGATCAATTTGATTGGTCTTTAATTCCGAATTTATTTTATTGATGAATACTGTCACGATGTTTTTATCATCTTTATTCATTGCATGTTGAAGCAAGGCGCTTAATAATTTTACCCCTAAACTAAGAATGTTAGGAAAATCATTAAGCGTGTGTTGTGCCTTATCTACAGAATTAACAGAAAACAAACTTAATATAGGCGATTTTGTTACATCAAACTTGCTTAAAATGAAATCTAATTCTTTAAATTTGTTTAATTCTGTATAGTTAGGAGCTGCTCTTAGAAAACTATCAATCTCTATAGGGGTGCTTTGAAATGCTACTGTGTGCTTATCTAAAACTGTATGAAATAAATCATTACTGTTTGGTTGGGTTGTTATGTTAAACAAAATGGGCCAAATTTCTTTAGATGAAAATTTTAAATCCTGATATCTAGACAATAAATCTAAAGCTTCTTTTGTATTTTTATCATTTAATAAGTTCAAAAACTTTGTTTTAGTATTCATCTCAGAAGTTTTTTTTCTTGTTAAATACCCCCTAACTGTTTTTTGTATAGTTACAGCAGTTATACCATTTGGTGCATAAGACATATTTTTTCTCCTGGTTTTTTATTAAGTCTTTTATATATTAACGACTAATTTTTTTAAAAATTTCAATAAAATTCATTTTAGTGGTTTTGGGGTTAGCTGTTAATGTGTTTGTGTGTGTGTTTTTTTTGCTTTTTTTGGAGGCGTCAAACGATCGGCTTTCCTAAATTAGGCATTGTAGGGTAAAATTAGGTATTGCTATGAGATGGACACGCTTATTTTTTGCTACTTATAAAGATGTTCCTAACGATGCTGTTGTTGTGTCGCATCAGTTGTTGCATCGCGCCGGATTTATTATTAAATCTGGGGTGGGCTTATTTAGTTATTCGCCGTTGATGATGCGGGTGATTAGCAAAACTGAAACTATAATCAGAGAAGAATTGAACAAAGCCGATTGCCTTGAAATTGCCATGCCGGTGGTGACACCTGCTGGTTTATGGCAAGAATCTGGGCGTTGGGATGACATGGGGCCACTTATGCTGCGTTTTTCTGATAGGGCAGATCGGCAATTATGCATTAGCCCTACTAATGAAGAGGCTGTTGTTGATTATTTTAGGACACTCGCAAAAAGCTACAAACAATTGCCCTGTAATTTATATCAAATAAATACCAAGTTTCGTGATGAAATTAGGCCTCGATTTGGCTTGATGAGGGCTCGTGAGTTTAGTATGAAAGATGGGTATAGTTTTCATGCTAATAAAGACTGTTTAGATAACACTTATGACAAAATGTTCGAAGCTTATACGGCTATTTTTAAGCGAATTGGCTTGAATTTTATTAGTGTTGAGGCTGATGGTGGTGATATGGCAGGGGCTGGTGCTAAAACGCATGAGTTTCAGGTCATTGCTGATTCGGGCGAAGATGATGTTGTGGTTTGCCAAGAAGAGGGCTATGCCTCTAATCGCGAGGCAGCGGTTACGAAACGTCCTGCTTTGTTATTTAATCGAGGGACTGATTTACTTAAAAAAGTAGAAACTCCTGATAAAAAAAGTATAGAGGCTGTGTCTGATTTTTTGAAAATTGAAGCGCATCATTGTTTAAAGGCTTATGTGTATGTGTTAACTCAAAATTTAACAAAAAATAATCAAACTAGCTTTGTGATGGCGCTTTGTTTAGGTGATGATACCTTTAATGAGTTGAAATTAAAAAAACATATCACTGGGTCTTTAACGCCTGCTACAGACGACGAATTAAAAAATGCAGGGTTTATACAGGGCTTTATGGGGCCTGTGCATTGCCCAAAAAATACGCTTATTATTGTGGATAACGAAGTAGATGAGCAGGCTTTATATTGTTGTGGAGCCAACGAAATCGACGCTCATTTTATGTTTATGTCCTTATCACGCGACTGCGCTGGTGCCTATATAAAGGCCGATATTCGTTTAAGTAAAGAGGGCGATGTAAGCATGCATGGAGGCCAAATTGACTTTAAACGTGGCATTGAAGTGGGGCATATTTTTCAGTTAGGCGATAAATATACCAAGTCATTACGGGCATCTGTACTTGATGAAAATGGAAAAGAGATTTACCCTTTAATGGGTTGTTATGGTATTGGGGTTGGTCGAACTATTGCTTCGGCTATCGAGCAAAAGCATGACGACAAAGGCATTGTATGGCCAAAGGCTATAGCCCCGTTTGAGGTTTTAATTATTATTATGTCTATGAAAGACGATTTATTGGTTACAGCTGCTGAAGAGTTGTATCTTAGTTTGAAAGAGCAGTCTATTGATGTGGCTATGGATGACAGGGAGGTATCGGCAGGAGTAAAATTTAAAGATGCTGATTTAATTGGCATTCCGTTTCAAATTATTGTAGGAAAAACCTATAAAGAAGAAGCGAAATTTGAATGTGTTGTGAGAGAAACAGGTGATAAATATAAGCTTAATAAAGACGAGCTTTTAGGGAGGTTACGTGTATGACAGTAGCGGCTATTCCGTTGATTTTATTTTCGATGATGGTTATTTTTAATAATCCCGAGCCTTCGGCAGAGCCCATGCCGTTATCAGTGACACAGCAAATAAGTATTATAGACAGCATCCAAACGCAAAAGCCTTCAGAGACAAATGTTATGTCAGATGAAGCTAAAAAAGAGGCTGAAAAAGAAGATTTTAATACGATTTATCGCTATATTTCTACAAAATTTAAACATGTGAATGAGGAAGATGCAAACTTAATCGCATCGCATTTAGTGTTGTCTGGTAAAGAGCATGATATTGACCCAAAATTAGCAGCAGCTTTGATTGGAAGAGAGTCTTCATTTAATAAACAGGCGGTAAGTGTTACTGGCGCAAAAGGGCTTGGACAAATTAAAGATTTTAATTTTAAAAGTTTAGATATTGCAGATCCTTATGACATTAAAGAAAATGTGAATGGCACAGTAAAATATTTGAAAATGATGATTAAACAGTGGAAAGAAAAAAGCCCGAATGATTTTAGAAATGCCGATGCCAATGCGGTTGCGCATTCTGATGTTGAGTTGGCTTTGGCCTCTTATTTTAAAGGGTATTCGGCTGTAAAAAAACAAGGCATGGACAATAAAACTAAAGCTTACGTTGCTGATATTATAAAAAAATACAGAGAGATTTCAGAAACGCCTAATATATAATTTCTTATATAAATTGTTGTTTTAAAAAGTTGTGGAACGATGCTTCTAATATTCATAGTTTCCTTGTATAATGGACCATTAAAATTATTGTGGGTCTTATAGGAGGTATTATTATGACGGAAGGGACAAAAATCGGACAAACTGGTACAGCTGAAAATCAAGCTGCAGAAAGTGCTCAAAAAAATGTGGCGCTAGAATCGACAAAAATTGGCGAGGTATCGGACTTTGAAAGGGAATTATTTCATTTCAATGTTTCAGAAACGACTAAAGTTCAATCGGAAGACGAATATCGCTTATTTGAAGAAGAAGTTTCTAATAAATTGTTTAACTATGAAGAAGGCGATGTCATTGTAGGTACTGTGCGTTCTATTGAAAAACGTGGAGTATTGGTTGATTTTCGTTACAAATCAGATGGTTTTATTTCTAACTCTGAATTAGGTCTTGATGATGAAAATAAAGCAGAAGTGTTAAAAGAAGGGCAAGACATTCGTGTTTTTGTTGAAAAATTAGAAACAAAAGAAGGTTATGCGGTTTTATCAAGACGCAAAGCTCAATTAGAAGAATCTATCAACGATTTAATTCAAGCTTCAAAAGACAGAGGCACGGTATTAGTTATCGTACAATCTAAAGTGCAAGGCGGTTTAGTGGCCTCTTACAAAAGCATTCGAGGGTTTATTCCTGCTTCTCAAGTCCTTAAAGGGGCAGAGAATTTAGACGACTTTGTAGGTGAAAACTTAGAAGTAGCGGTATTGCAAGTAGACGATAAACGACGAAAAGTAATTTTTTCTCATAAAGCTGCCCAAAGAACACGTTCGAAGAAAGATAATATGCAATTACTAGATGAACTAGAAGTTGGCCAAATTAGAGAGGGTGTTGTTACCAGTGTTAAAGATTTTGGTGTATTTGTTGATCTTGGCGGTGTTGAAGGCTTAGTACATATTTCGGAATTATCATGGTCACGTGTATCGCATCCTAGTGAATTTGTTAACACAGGTGACAAAATCAAAGTATTTATTTTGGGTGTTGATAAAGAGTCTAGAAAAATTTCTTTAGGCTTAAAACAACTTGAGGCAGATCCTTGGGTAGAAATTTCGCAACGTTATGAAGTTGGTCAAATTATTAAAGGTAAAATTACCCGTACAACCACTTTTGGTGCTTTTGTTTCTTTAGCAAACAATATTGAAGGATTAATTCATATTTCTGAATTATCCTATGATCATGTTGAGAAAGTAGAGGATGTTGTAAAAGTTGGCGAAGAAGTAGAAGCAAAAATTATTAAATTAATTGTAGAAGAACAAAAAATTGGTTTAACTTTAAAAGGCTTAAAGGAAGCTCCTGTTGCTGAAGTTAGCCAAGAGCCTGTATTAGAAGAAAATTCAGCATCTGATAACGAATCGCAAATTAGTACTGAAGAAATCGCTTAAGTCGCGTAAAAAACAGAGAATTTTGAGTTCTGTAAGCAGGTTATTTTGCTTGCAGAACTTGTAAATTCTACATAGGTATATAAATGATAGTACCAGATAAAAATGGCTT